>NZ_JAUBOX010000061.1:43416-49492 GCF_036700445.1 Microcoleus sp. T3_B1 | reverse complement strand
GCGATTAAAAGGGCGGGTTTTTGAGATTGTCAATTATTGGCAGATATTTTTCGTGAACCCGCCCCTACCGTATTAGGCGTAATCGACCGGACATGATATTATATCAAATGCGGTAGCCTCGTCGGGCGTAAAATCCCGTCAATAATCACGGACGCTGCAACAGGAATTAATCGAATTAATCTGCGTTAATCTGTGTTTATCTGCCCACATCTGCGGTTTTTTTAAAAAAAATCTCGAACCGCAGATGACAAGGGATTGACGCAGATTCACGCCGATAATAAGAGATTTATGAATAATCCCGATGCTAACAGATTTAATATTATACCAAATCAGGCTTGAATACACCTTTATTTTTTAGCATTTGAGAGAGGAACAAAAGGCAACTTTGACATACTCCCCAGCTATCAAGGCGAGGGGATTCTAAACCCGGACTAAAATAAATAGTCTCCCAAGTTTAGGCTTAGCACTTCATTGTCCGATACTACCGAAGTAGTTTTACTCAAACTCTGTGCTCGTTTAGAGTCGTGGCGATACCCCATCCCGACTTTTTCTATATTTTTAGCGGCGTTCAAATCTCGATCGTGTTTAGCTCCGCAGTTTAAGCACAGGATTGAGCGCACAGAGAGGTCTAGTTTTCCCCATCTAAACCCGCACTCTGAGCAAGTTTGAGAGGTCGGCTCCCAGCGAGAAATTACTTTAAATTCTCTGCCGTATTTCTCAGACTTGCCCTCACAAAGCGTCCTAAATTCTCCCCATCCTTGCTGACTTATTGCCCTTGACAATCTCCGATTTTTAACCAGACCTGCTACGTTCAAATCTTCTAGGATAATGGTTTGGTTTTCACTCACCAACTTAGTAGATAGTTTGTGCAGAAAATCCTTTCGACTATCAGCAATCTGGTTGTGTAGCTTGGCAATTTTAAGCCTAGTTTTATCCCGAGGTTTTGAGGTCTGGACTTGACGGGATAGCTGGCGCTGTAGTCTGCGAATTTTACGATCTAGCACTTTGTAGCTTGGACTTTGTGCGGTTGTACCATCACTCATTGCAGCGAAGGTTTTTATGCCCAAATCTACACCGATGCTTTGGTTTTTAGCCTCGGTCTGGATGGGGGAAACTTCTACAACAAAGCTTAGAGAATATCGGTTTGTACAGTCCTTGATTATCGTAACAGAGCTAGGATTGGATGGTAATTTTCTAGACCAAACGGGAAATACGTCCCCTATTTTTGCCAGATAAACCTCATTACCTCTCAATACAAAACCGTTGCGCGTTAACCTGGCCGATTGGCTGTTTGTCTTTTTCTTGAACTTAGGATAGCCGACTTTTTTTCCTTTTCTTTTTCCTGTGCAGGACTTGAAGAAATTGCTAAACGCCGCCTCTAAATCTGAGACAGATTGTTGTAAAGGAATAGCTGAAACTTCTCCCAACCATTCTCTTTCTGGTGTCTTTTTAGCTAAAGTTAAAACTAATTTTTGCAATTCGGCAGAACTAGGTTTTCTGTCTGACTGTTTGCAAAGTCTTAGAGCATCATTCCAGACTACCCGCACACAGCCAAACAATTTAGCTAAGCTAATTTTTTGTTCAATTGTCGGATAGAATCTGTATTGATACCGCCCTTTCATTTCCCCTCCTTTGTGTTCTTAATTTACTATACCATAGTATACTAAGCAATAAGCAATCAGGAAGATTGGGAAATTAATTTCAAGGCGGTTGAAACCGCGCCCGACTTCATCCCCATATCTGAAGCTAGGGGCTTTCGTCTCGTTCTTCCGGTAAGAACGATGTCAAGGGCAGAGTGCTACAAAGTTTTTAACCCGGATTGAGTATTGTGAGGAACGCCACAGAAGTTCGGATCTGCTGTGGCGTTTTGTTCGCCAGAACAGGAGACTTTCGCCGCCAATTCTAGAGCTCAGAGAGATTTGGTAGGAAATCCGAGGAGCCGATCGCCCCGTTAACCCCAACCAGATTAGCTAAAACCCGATCGGTTCCTGCTACGCGCAGCAACGTACCGTTCGGAGTGGCGCTAAATTGCAACTGCTGGAAACTCAGCCCGTCGCTCAAAACAAACTTATCGACGGCTACCTCGAAGTTAATGACAGTATCAGTGCCGCCATCAGCACTCAACACATATCGATCGAACCCAATACCTCCAATCAAAGTATCCTCGCCCAAGTCGCCAAACAGCCAGTCATCTCCAGCGCCCCCATTGAGAAGGTCGTTATCTTTACCACCAATCAGAGTATCGCTGCCAGCATCTCCGTTGATAGTATCTTGGCCTTCATTGCCGTAGAGCAAGTCATCGCCGTCACCGCCGTTGATGCAGTCTTGCTGGTCGTTTGCGCCCACCGAGACAGCCCGGTTATCAGCACGATCGCCATAAATGGTATCGTTGCCCTCGCCACCGCAGAGTTCATCGCTACCGTAACCGCCGTAAATCAAGTCGTCACCCAGATCTCCGTGTATGAGGTCGTTAGCTTTGCCGGCGTAAATCAAGTCGTTATCTTCACCGCCACTGATGGTATCGTCACCCTCATCGCCGAACAGCACATCAGCACCGATGCCACCAAAAAGCAAGTCTTGGCCACCAACATCTTGAACTCGACTTCGAGCACCGCCGTACATGGTATCGTCGCCGCTGTCGCCGACAAGGGTATCAGAGCCGAGTTCGCCCCAAGTCAGGTCATTATCTTTGCCACCCCAAACACAATCATTGCCTTTACCTGCTTGCACGGTATCATTACCGTGGCCGCCGCCGATGATGTCGTTGCCGCTGTCGCTAAAGATTAAGTCTTGTTCGCCGAGATCCCCGATGGACTGGGAACTGCCACTGTCGCCGAGCAGAGTATCGGCTCCTTCGCCGCCGTAGAGGGTATCGGAGCCTAATTGACCGTAGAGCAGGTCATTGCCTTTGCCTCCGTAAGCGGGATCGTTATCTTTGCCTGCAACCAGCGTATCGTTGTCTTGTTGGCCGTTGAGGAAGTCGTTACCGAAGCCTCCGTACAGCAAGTCGCGTCCCTCGGAGTCGGTGGCCCTTTGGTCGGGGATGCCCCCAAACAAGCTGTCGGAGCCGATGCCACCAAACAAGGTATCGTTCGCGAGTTCGCCCCAAATTAGGTCATTTTCTTTACCTCCAAGGGCAATATCGCCACCTTTGCCGGTATGGATGATATCGTCGCCCTCGTTGCCATTAATCAGGTCTGCACCGTTGCCTCCAAAGAGCAAATCGCGAGCCTCGTCAGGACTCTGGGAGTTGTTCTGCCCGTTGTCTCCCAAAATCGTATCGGCACCTAGATCTCCAAACAGAGTGTCAGAGTCTAAGTCGCCGGCAACCCAGTCATTCTGTTTGCCTCCGTAAACACTATCGTTGCCCTCGCCTCCGTCAACAATATCGGTGTCAATGCCACCAAAAACCCTGTCATTGTCTTCGTTGCCGTAAATTTCGTCCGCGCCGTCTTCACCTAAAAGCAGGTCGTTGCCTCCAAAACCGACGATTTTTTGGTTGCCTTTGGTGTCTGCGATGAAGCCATCGCCGTCGGTTCCTTTGGTGGTTTGTCCCTCGGAAAATTGTGAAATAGGCCGGACAAATCCAACTGCAGGTGGTTGCTGCGGGGGCGCAAAGTTAATTCCCGGTTTTTCCATAATGGGCCCACACAAACAGTCGGTATCTGTTTCCCCGATCGGATTTGAGACTATGGGCGATGCCGGCGTTGGTGTGGGAGTAGACGCCCCCGACCGCAAGATAGCCACGACAGTAGCGACAGCGGGACTGGTGGCACCGCTGTTGTCTGTGGCGCTGTAGGTGAAATTGGTTCCTGTAAAGTTGCCAGTTGTGAAGAAAAATAGTTGCTGCAACTGTGCGGGAGTGAGGACTTGACCTGCTGTGACTGGTACACCACCGTTGGCCGGATCTCCTAAATACAGGACGGCTTGATCTGCTGGAGGCAGGGTGTTGATGGTGTAAGAGACGATCGACCCGTCGGGGTCGCTTCCTCCCAATCCTGTGACTAACTGGCTGCTATTGGGGGCGAGGCTGGAGTTGGCATTGTTGGCTAATGGCGGTTGGTTGTCAGTTGGAAGTATGGCCGCGACAGTAGCGGTAGCGGGACTGGTGGCGCCGCTGTTGTCTGTGGCGCTGTAGGTGAAATTGGCTCCTGTAAAGTTGCCTGTGGCTTGCAAAAATAGTTGCTGTAACTGTGCAGGAGTCAGGACTTGGCCGGGTGTCACTGGTACGCCACCGTTGGCGGGATCTCCTAAAAACAGAACGGCTTGGTCTGGTGAGGGCAAGCTGTTGATGGTGTAAGAGACGATCGACCCGTCGGGGTCGCTTCCTCCCAATCCTGTGACTAACTGGCTGCTGTTGGGCCCGACGCGGGAGTTGGCATTGTTGGCAACTGGCGGTTGGTTGTCAGTTGTGCTTGGAGTTGGTGTGGGCCCTATCAGTCCAGCCACACTAGCGGTAGCGACTGGACTGATAGCGCCGCTGTTGTCGGTAGCGGTGTAGGTGAAATTGGTTCCTGTAAAGTTGCCTGTCGTGAAGAAAAACAGTTGCTGCAACTGTGCTGGAGTCAGGACTTGGCCTGGTGTCACTGGTACACCGCCGTTGGCGGGATCTCCTAAATACAGGACGGCTTGGTCTACTGGGGGCAGGGTGTTGATGGTGTAAGAGACGATCGACCCGTCGGGGTCGCTGCCTCCCAATCCCGTGACTAATCGGCTGCTGTTGGGCCCGAGGCTGGAGTTGGCATTGTTGGCAACTGGCGGTAGGTTGTCAGTTGGAGTTGTTGGAGTTGTTGGAGTTGGTGCTGGAGTTGGAGTTGGTGTGGGCCCTATCAGTCCAGCCACAGTCGCGGTAGCGACTGGACTGATAGCGCCGGTGTTGTCTTTCGCGCTGTAGGTGAAATTGGCTCCTGTAAAGTTGCCCGTGGTGAAGAAAAATAGTTGCTGCAACTGTTGAGGAGTCAGGACTTGACCTTGTGTCACTGGTACACCGCCGTTGGCGGGATCTCCTAAAAACAGGACTGCTTGGTCTGGTGATGGCAGGCTGTTGATGGTGTAAGAGACGATCGACCCGTCGGGGTCGGGGTCCCTTCCTCCCAATCCCGTGACTAACCGGCTGCTGTTGGGGCCGAGGCGGGAGTTGGCATTGTTGGCTAATGGGGGTTGGTTGTCAGTTGGTGTTGGTGTGGGCCGTATCAGTCCAGCCACACTAGCGGTAGCGACTGGACTGATAGCACCGCTGTTGTCTGTCGCCCTGTAGGTGAAATTGGTTCCTGTAAAGTTGCCCGTCGTGAAGAAAAACAGTTGCTGCAACTGTGGTGGAGTCAGGACTTGGCCTGGTGTCACCGCAACGCCGCCGCCCAAAGCTGGATCTCCTAAAAACAGCACGGCTTGGTCTGCAGGAGGCAGGGTGTCGATCGTGTAAGAGACGATCGACCCGTCGGCGTCGCTTCCTCCCAATCCTGTGACTAACTGGCTGCTGTTGGGGCCGAGGCGGGAGTTGGAATTGTTGGCTAATGGCGGTTGGTTGCCAGTTGGAAGTATGGCCGCGACAGTAGCGGTAGCGGGACTGGAGGCGCCACTGTTGTCTGTGGCGCTGTAGGTGAAATTGGCTCCTGTAAAGTTGCCTGTGGCTTGCAAAAATAGTTGCTGCAACTGTTCTGGAGTCAGGACTTGGCCTGGTGTCACTGGTACACCACCGCCCAAAGCGGGATCTCCTAAAAACAGCACGGCTTGGTCTGCAGGAGGCAGGGTGTCGATGGTGTAAGAGGCGATCGACCCGTCGGGGTCGCTTCCTCCCAATCCCGTGACTAACCGGCTGCTGTTGGGGCCGAGGCGGGAGTTGGAATTGTTGGCAACTGGCGGTTGGTTGTCAGTTGGAAGTATGGCCGCGACAGTAGCGACAGCGGGACTGGAGGCGCCGCTGTTGTCTGTGGCCCTGTAGGTGAAATTGGTTCCTGTAAAGTTGCCTGTGGCTTGCAAAAATAGTTGCTGTAACTGTGCTGGAGTCAGGACTTGGCCTGGTGTCACTGGTACACCACCGCCCAAAGCGGGATCTCCTAAAAACAGCACGGCTTGG
>NZ_JAUBOX010000061.1:42525-43316 GCF_036700445.1 Microcoleus sp. T3_B1 | reverse complement strand
TCTGCTGGAGGCAGGGTGTCGATCGTGTAAGAGACGATCGACCCGTCGGGGTCGCTTCCTCCCAATCCTGTGACTAACCGGCTGCTGTTGGGGCCGACGCGGGAGTTGGCATTGTTGGCTAATGGCGGTTGGTTGTCCGTTGGTGTTGGATTTGTTGGATTGGTTGGATTGGTTGGATTTGTTGGATTTGTTGGATTTGTTGGATTGGTTGGATTTGTTGGATTGGTTGGATTTGTTGGATTTGTTGGATTGGTTGGATTTGTTGGATTGGTTGGATTGGTTGGATTTGTTGGATTTGTTGGATTTGTTGGATTGGTTGGATTGGTTGGATTGGTTGGATTGGTTGGATTTGTTGGAGTGGTTGGATTTGTTGGAGTGGTTGGATTTGTTGGATTTGTTGGAGTGGTTGGATTTGTTGGATTTGTTGGATTTGTTGGATTTGTTGGATTTGTTGGATTGGTTGGATTTGTTGGATTTGTTGGATTTGTTGGATTTGTTGGATTTGTTGGAGTGGTTGGATTTGTTGGATTTGTTGGATTTGTTGGATTGGTTGGAGTGGTTGGATTGGTTGGAGTGGTTGGATTGGTTGGAGTGGTTGGATTGGTTGGATTGGTTGGAGTGGTTGGATTGGTTGGAGTGGTTGGATTGGTTGGATTTGTTGGAGTGGTTGGATTTGGTGTCAGAGGTGTGGTGAATGTAGCTTGGTTGTTGGCGGGAGTCGGGTCAGCGGTAGTTGAGGTACTTCTGGCGGTGTTGGTGACGCTGCCGGATGCAGGTGCGATGAAGCTGAC
>NZ_JAUBOX010000061.1:0-42425 GCF_036700445.1 Microcoleus sp. T3_B1 | reverse complement strand
TTGACTGTCGAAATTGTGTAAGTAACTATTTCACCCGGTGCTGCTGTGGCAGTCCCGGTTTTGGTGGTAACTAGGTCGGCAACAGCAGCAACAATTGTAGTTGAGACTTGAGAGATGGGTTGGGAACTATTGTTGTTAGCGAGCTTGTCGTCGAAAGTGCTGGAGGTGCTATAGGCACTGTTAGTTAAGGAAGCGCCGACTGTTGGGGAAACTCTTGCGGTGATGGTGCGGGTTTCGCTAGCACCGTTAGCCAGAGTCGGAATCGCCGGCCAGATGACCGTCCTCGTTGTGGGATTGTATGTGGCGAGGTCGGAGGCGCTGACGAAACTTAAGCCTGCAGGCAGGGGATCTTGAATCAGGACGCTTTCGGCGCTGTCTGGCCCGTTATTTGTGGAGGTAATCGTATAGGTAATGGTGCTGTTGGGTGTGGCGAACAGCGGACCTTTTTTAACAATGGAAACGTCGGCGCGGAGTGCAGGTTGATTTATACTTTCGACGATGACATTGTTAACTTCGTGAATGTTTGTATTTCCCCCTGTCGAAGCAGCAAAGCCAAATTTAAAAGTACGTGGCACTTCTCCGTTTATGGTTGCCAAATTTGATATGTCGATCAGTGTTTCGCCCGCATCAAATGTGCCGTTCCTGTTCACGTCGAAGGCCACTGTCAGACGGTTAGGAGATGTTGGTGAATTCGTCGTCGGGAATAATGTAATTTGGACGGTTCTTTTAGCCTGGGCGCGAATGCTTGTATCTTTATTGTCTATGCCAATGGAAACGCCAGTCAAACTGTTAGTTAAAAGACTAGAACCTAAAAATTTATAATTTTCGGTTGGGATTGTGCTTGCCCTGCCTCTAAGTCCTACTGCATCAGGTAGCTGGTCAGTTCCATTGTTCGGGATTCTGCCACCCTGTTTTCCAGCAATAGTGCTAGAATAATTGCCAAACTCGTCTAATCCGACACCTAAATAACCTCCTACAATACCCGGTACTTCTCCACCCCTATTATTCTGAGCATAGCCGAGAGAGCCACCGTAGCCTCCCGCTTTTGTTGGGGTAGCTGTTCCGTCAATGAGGAAAAAACTAATGCCATCAGCACCAAGGAGAGGCGCATTCGCTGGTGCATCACGATAAATGGCAGTACCTCTGTTATAGGCAAAGAAATCAAAGGTAACTCTCAGACCCTCAGTGGCGGAGATGGGGTTGTTGTAGATAACAAAAGCTGCTTGGTCAAAGGCGTTTGATGTTAATCTCAAAGTACCTTGTCCATCGGGATCGCCAGTCCCTAAAGCGGGAATAACGCCGCTGAGGTTTTCTGTACTACCTGCGGTTAAGCCTGGGTTAGCTGAAAGGGTGTTGCCAACTCCATATATCCAAGGCCCGATTACTGTTGAATTTTTAAATTCTTCAGCCGCTAAGGTTTCCAGGACTGATGTGTAGCCTTCTATGACTTCTTTTTCAAAGGCTATTTCGGTATTTATTTGTCCTGTAGTAATTTCTAATTCCCAGTTGCCACCTAATGCTGCACTCCCTGTTAGGTTGTTGGAAGCCGCAACATTTGCTCCTGTTATTTCGCTGAGTTTTTTTATGAATTTAATGCCGGATTCGCCTGCGGCTATGTTACAGCCGTAAAGTAAAATGCTGCCGGATTCGCTAAGGGCTTTTCCCCACTGCTGCAATTGGTTGCTGTAGGTTTCTAGATTATTAATATTAAGTTCCGCCCGGCCGATTTCTACTGCTGCTTCTCGGCCGTGAGAAACTATGTGCAGGCTGGTGATGTTGCTGCGCCGACTCATAATTTCGGTGATTTGCTCGATTCCATCCCGGGTTCTATCGAGCAAGACTACTTCTGTACCGCATTTCACTCCCCTGAGCAACTCTTGGTAGTTTTCTAGTTTTGAATCCACAATTGCTAGATTTTTTCGGCTAGCCGTCTCTGCTTCATAGCTGGCTTGTCTCAAGATTTTAGTTTCCATATTGGTAGATTTCCCTGTTTGTGTAGATGACCAAGTTGACAGATTTGGGATGGTTTTGATTTTTGGTTAATTTGGGTGCTAAATCTAAGCTACCCATGTTCATAGATGACGATAAACTTTCCAAGATAAAGCTTAGAAAGTTCTTTCTTTATGAGACATAATAGTAACCTATATTTGTCAATTGTGATGTTTGTCAATCATTAGACAGGATTTACTGCGATCGCCCTTGGATGTCCTGATGCGACCGATCGCTGCAAATTCTAACATGAATAAGGGGTAACAGCCTTTGTATTAGCGAATATGCTCTCTTTCTGGGAAAAATGATATCAGGTCTAAGGTTAGTTATATGCTAAATTACTTACGGATTTATCAGCATAAGGGGTCTCACCCCTCATGCTGCTGTTCTTAGTCTGGTGACATTGAGGCTGGCTCAGACAGATTGAACCGTAAATATACAGAAAATACTAATTTCCTAAAAATTGGCAGATTTTGACTTTCAGGTGCGATCGCTCTTGAAAGTTGAGAGTACCTGACATCTTGCAGCAATATCAATAAGAGGATTTTTCGTGGGGTCGGGCGGGTTTATAGAACCTATTTGCAAGCTTTAAGGCTGTTGGCGAACCCGCCCCTACGGCTAATTGAGAATGGTGCAATATCTCAGGAGTACCGCATTTCTAGAGATTTATACTTATACTAATTTGGTGTGCAGTAAACTCACAGCCATGTAATAATAGCCACTTAAGACTACAAAAGTTAACAAAGAAACTTGACAAATTATATATAGCGGTTCTCAAAAAAGTGAGGTATGCCCTATGCCCTATGCCCTATGCCCACGGAGGCCTATGCCCTATGCCCATGAGTACCTCATCTTTCTGAGAAAGGCTATATGTTAATACCAGGATTGCGGGGACAAAAAAGAACGATCGCCCTTCCATTAAAAAAGAACGATCGCCCTTTACACCCTCTTTCTATCTAAATCATGAAACTGCGTCGATCGCACGCCCTAATGCGGCTTGTTAAGCGTCAATATCGAGTTCGCGCACTAAAAAAGCCCATTCATCTGCCAATTCTTCAATCACTTTAGCAGTAGGTTTGCCGCCCCCGTGTCCCGCTTTAGTTTCAATGCGAATTAACACTGGTTTTTCTCCCGCGTGGGTTTCTTGCAAAGCAGAAGCAAACTTGAAACTGTGGGCCGGAACCACCCGATCGTCGTGATCGGCAGTTGTAATCATTGTCGCCGGATAAGCCGTTCCCGGTTTGAGATTGTGCAACGGAGAATAGCCGTGAATTGTGGAAAATTCTTCGGGATTTTCCGGCGAACCGTATTCAGAAGTCCAAGCCCAACCAATGGTAAATTTGTGGAAGCGCAACATATCCAAAACGCCGACTGCGGGCAATGCTGCACCGAACAATTCCGGCCGCTGAGTCATGCAAGCCCCCACTAATAAACCGCCATTGCTACCGCCTGCGATCGCCAATTTGGCAGGTTTGGTGTATTTGTTTTCGATCAACCATTCAGCGCCAGCTATAAAGTCGTCAAACACATTTTGCTTATTCAACTTTGTCCCTGCTTGGTGCCATGATTCGCCGTACTCGCCACCTCCCCGCAAACAGGCGATCGCATAAACTCCGCCCATCTCTAACCACACTATCCTGCTAACAGAAAAACTCGGAGTTAGCGAGATACCAAAACCACCGTATCCGTAAAGGTAGGTGGGGTTATTGCCATCCAAGTGCAAGCCTTTCTTGTGGGTGATAAACATGGGTACTTGCGTACCGTCTTTGCTTGGGTAAAATACTTGTTTTGTCTCGTAATCGTCGGGATTAAAATCGACATTGGGCTGCCGATAAATCGTACTTTCATCTGTCACCAGATTATACCGATAAATGGTGTTTGGTGCAGTGAAACTGGTGTAAGCATAAAAAGTTTCGGTGTCGTGCCGCTTGCCGCCGAATCCTCCCACCGAACCGATTCCCGGCAAAGCTATTTCTCGCGCGAAACAGCCGTCTAAGTTGAAGATTTTAATTTGGGTGTAGGCGTCTTTCAGATAAGAAGCCACAAATTGATTGTTCAGCAGGCCAATGCCTTGGAGGGTTTCTGCTGCTTCGGGGATAATTTCTGTGAACCCCCCCTCCCTGGGCGACGGGGGGGTTTCGTCACCAGCGAGGGATGAAGGAGGTGGGTTGTTGGTGTCGATCGCAATTACCCGGCCGCAAGGTGCATTTAAGTCAGTTTGAAACCAGAACAGAGGGCCTTCATTGTCGATGAAGCTGTACTCTGCCTCGAATTCGTTAATGAGTTCTACAACAGGCGATTCAGGGGCTGTTAAGTCTTTATAGAAAATCAGGTTTTTTGTTTCAGTTCCCTGCCAAACTGATATAATTAGATATTTGCCGTCTTCAGTGACGCCGCCGCTAAATCCCCATTCTTTTTGGTCTGGGCGATCGTAAATCAATACGTCTTCTGATTGGGCTGTTCCTAACTTGTGATAAAACAGTTTTTGGTAATAGTTAACGTCTTCGTGCTTGCTTTTTTCGTTGGGTTCGTCGTAGCGGCTGTAAAAAAAGCCTTTACCGTCGTGAGTCCAGGATGCGCCTGAGAATTTCACCCACTTTAAATGATCCGATAAATCTGCACCTGTTTCGATATCGCGGACTTTCCATTCTTGCCAGTCGGAACCGGAAGTTGACAAACCGTAAGCCATGTATTTGCCGTCTTCGCTGATAGCTATCCCACCCAAAGCAACAGTTCCGTCTTCTGAGAGAGTGTTGGGGTCAATTAATACTTTGGGTTCGTCGTCGAGGGATGTTAATGTGTAGAGTACGGATTGATTTTGCAGGCCGTCATTCTTGTAGTAGAAATAGCGAGATCCTTCTTTGAAAGGTATGCCGTATTTCTCGTAATCCCAAAGTTGAGTCAGGCGCTGTTTGATTTTTTCCCGCGCCGGAATTTCGTTGAGGTAGGCAAAAGTGACTGCGTTTTGGGCTTCCACCCAAGCTTGGGTTTCCTCCGAGTCAGGGTTTTCCAGCCACCTGTAGGGGTCGGATACTTTGACGCCGTGGTAGTCGTCTGTTTGGTCGATTTTGCGGGTTGTGGGGTAGCTTAAAGGTCGATCGAATTGGGTCATGATTTTTTACTACTCTCGGTAACTTTTTCCAGTTTACCCTTTCGCGGCAGTGACAGGGGAGAGTAGCTCAATTTGGGATTTGAGATTTTATCCTAAATCTTGGTTAAATAAGTAACCCCACCTCAAAAAACCGAATACTTTGATACCTGAATCCTTTAAAATATTGGGTGTCTAACATAGAACCTATCGCCAATAAATACTATTTTAAAATGAGATATAATTAATTTAGTTTCTTTCGGAATAAAGTGCTTCCCAAGAATGACTAAATTTCCCCATGACCAGTTTGCCAAAGAATACCTAAGAGAGTTATTGTCACCTCTAGGAGAAGTAGAAACCAGTAAAGATGTTTCTGCTCAAGTTCGAGAAATTGATATCTGGTTTAAACCCACTTCTGTATCGCCTGAATACGTAGAGAATTTAGGTTTGTTAGGTCAAATGACTGCGACTGTGGCTGCGATCGAACCATTTCGCAATGCCGTCAATACAGAGGATATTTTCAGTTGTGTTGTCAAACTTTTAAATACTAGGGCAGAATTACTGCGCCGAGCTAATCGAGAAGAGCAACGTTTAGAATCCCAACAATTACCCAGATTGTGGATTCTGACTCCCACTGCTTCGGAGGCTTTGTTAAGCAGCTTTAATTTTATGATTCCAGAAGAGTCAGAAGGTTGGGGGAGGGGGGTTTATTTTCTATCGGAAGTTTGGCGAGTAGGATTGATAGCTATCCACCAGCTACCGAATGTTCCAGAAACGATGTGGTTGCGGATTTTAGGTAAGGGTAAAGTACAGCAAGGGGCGATCGCGGAATTAACAAGATTGCCTGTTGATAGTCCCCTACGAGCTAATACGCTAGAATTATTGTACAACCTGCAAGCGAATCTGCAAGTAAATTTAGCAGCTAGTACCCCAGGAAATCAGGAAGATAAGGAGTTAGTTATGGCGCTCGTACCTCTGTTACAACAAAAAATAGATGAGGCCACACAACAAGGAAGAGAAGAAGGAAGAGAAGAAGGAAGAGAAGAAGGAAGAGAAGAAGGAAGAGAAGAAGGAAGAGAAGAAGCACAGCGGTTGATTTTGCAAAACTTTCTGCAAGTCAGATTTGGGGATTTAGACGCTAAGACAATTGCCTTTTTTGCCTCTGTCTCGGCTTTACCTGTTGGTGAATTCACTATGTTGTTAGTGCAATTATCCACATTGCCAATTGCCCAAGCAGATAGACAACAAGTACAAACTTTAATCGCCGAAAATGTCTTGAGAAAGCGCTTTGGTCAATTAGAAGTAAACACCGTCAATCTCATCCCAAATTTGCTCGCATTGTCGGCCGAAAATTTATCGCTATTGCTGTCACAACTGCCGGATTTGTCAATAGAAGAACTAATGGCTCGAATAGAAAACTCTTCCCTTTGAGTAAAAAAAGAGCGATTAAGCTCGATCGAGTTCTTGTGGAAAGTAGGGGTTGGGCGTCCCGCCCGCCAGAAAACACAATTTAGATGCGGGACAAATTATAACTAATCCAACTCCCTCCTTCCTTCCAAAGCACGAGCCAATGTAACTTCATCGGCATATTCCAAATCTCCCCCCATCGGCAAACCAAAAGCTATGCGCGTCACTAGGGTAAAAGGTTTTAATAAGTGACCGATATAAAGAGTAGTAGTTTCGCCTTCCACGCTGGGACTAATAGCAATAATTACTTCCTTAACCTTTTGCTGGCTGACGCGCCGCACTAACGGTTGAATGTTCAATTGTTCGGGGCCAATTCCATCCATCGGCGAGATAACGCCGCCAACAACGTGATATTTACCCATGTATTCCCGCGTTTTTTCTAAAGCGATTACGTCGCGGGATTCTGATACTACACAAATGGTATGAGTGTCGCGGTTGGTATTGCGGCAAATTTCGCAAACAGGGTCAGCAGATAAGTGAAAGCATACTTGACAGAAACCTACTTGCTGTTTGGCATCAATCAAAGATTTAGCTAGGGCTTGCACTTCTTCTTCCGGTCGCTTCAAAATATGTAAAGCTAGCCGCTGGGCTGTTTTTGGGCCGACTCCCGGCAAGCGCTGCAATTGTTCGATTAAACGAGCTAAAGGTCGAGTGTACATTAAAAATTGGCGGTAATTGGTAATATCATTTCTGGTTGATTCGCGACAAGATAATTTGTGCGATGTAGGGGCGGGTTTTACCAACCATCTATGTTTAAAACTAAGTATATCATAAACCAGTCCCGCCCATACACTGAGGAATATTGACTAATTTACCCTCCACTAATTTTAGCTTTGTAGCCTAATTTTGTGATAATTTCTAGCAACTTTTGCTTGTGTTCGCCTTGAATTTCGATTTCATTATCTTTGACTGTGCCGCCAGTACCGCATTGGGCTTTTAGCTGCTTGGCTAAAGTTGCTAATGTTTCGGGTTTTTCCTGAAAGCCGCTGATGATTGTAACTGTTTTGCCGCCGCGTCCTTTTCGGGATGCTTCGATTTTGAGGTTTTGTTGATTGGGGGGAACTTCGGCAACTCCCCGTTGGAGGGCGGCCGAGTTGTCAACGTTGCCAAACTCGGAGTAAACTATTCGTTTGCCCTCGGTTGTTTTGCTGTCAGAATCTTTGCGTTTGGATGCTGCCATAGGTTAAGATGCTTGAACTTTTTTTACTGGTATTTCTAGTTTTAGCGGATTGGGTGTAAGGCGGCGATCGCTCGTTTAGACTCTGATATTATACCTATTGTATTAGCCCATCAAGGGTTCAGGGAATTATAATGAAATTTGTTCGATCGCCTCAAGTCCCCAAGCAATTTGGTACGATCGACTAAGCGCGCGATCGACACGCCCGCCTCTAGCTTACCCGCCAATCTAAAAAATCTAAAATCTAAAATCTAAAATCAAATGACAGTCACCCCCCTGCATCTCACCACCGAAACCAGCGCCCAACGCCCCGACTCCCTCGGCAGATTCGGCAAATTCGGTGGCAAATACGTCCCCGAAACCCTGATGCCCGCTTTATTTGAACTAGAAGCCGCTTTCCACAAATACCGCAGCGAACCGGAATTTCAACAGCAACTCCAACAACTGCTCAAAGATTATGTCGGCCGCCCCAGCCCTTTGTATTTCGCCGAACGCCTCACCGAACACTACGCTAAAGCAGACGGAACTGGCCCGCAAATTTACCTCAAACGCGAAGATTTAAACCACACGGGAGCTCACAAAATCAACAACGCTTTAGCTCAAGCATTGCTGGCAAAACGCATGGGCAAAAAGCGGGTAATTGCTGAAACTGGTGCCGGTCAACACGGCGTTGCTACCGCCACAGTTTGCGCTCGTTTTGGTATAGAATGCGTTGTCTACATGGGCGTTCACGACATGGAAAGACAGGCTTTAAATGTGTTTAGAATGCGCTTGATGGGTGCCGAAGTGCGGCCGGTGGCTGCAGGTACGGGAACGCTGAAAGATGCGACTTCCGAAGCGATTCGCGACTGGGTGACAAATGTCGAAACAACTCATTACATTCTCGGTTCCGTAGCGGGCCCGCATCCTTACCCGATGATGGTACGCGATTTCCATGCAGTAATCGGTGAAGAAACCCGCGCTCAGTGCCAGGAAAAGTGGGGTGGTTTGCCGGATATTTTATTAGCTTGCGTCGGCGGCGGTTCTAATGCAATGGGTCTTTTCCACGAGTTTGTCGGGGAAGAAACTGTTAGATTGATTGGTATTGAAGCGGCGGGCGAAGGTGTGGAAACTGATAAACACGCTGCTACTTTGACTAAAGGAAGTGTGGGAGTTCTGCACGGGGCAATGAGTTATTTGCTGCAAGATAATGAAGGTCAAGTGATTGAGCCGCATTCGATTAGTGCGGGTTTGGATTATCCGGGTGTGGGGCCGGAACACAGTTATTTGAAGGATGCGGGCAGGGCTGAATATTATAGCGTAACTGATGCAGAAGCGCTGGAAGCATTTCAGCGGCTTTCGCAGTTGGAGGGGATTATTCCGGCTTTGGAAACTTCTCACGCGATCGCCTATTTGGAGACTCTGTGCCCGCAGCTAACAGGCAATCCGCGCATTGTGCTTAACTGTTCGGGACGCGGCGATAAAGACGTGAACACTGTGGCGAAGGTTCTGAATATCTAGGTTAGCGGAATGTGGGGCGATCGCCCTGTAGGAATTGGTAACAATTAATTGGTGTTAACTTAAGACTAAAATCCTTTGTATCTCTCGTTTGTATCGAAGTCTAGATCCCCCCTAGCCCCCCTTAATAAGGGGGGGACTGGAAGCGTTCAAAGTCAACCCCTACTCCCCTTATTAAGGGGGAGTAGGGGGTATGCGAGGGGGATCTAGAGGCTTATCCTCAGACGGTATACTCATATTACTTTTGGCATTAAGTTGACACTAATGGTAACAATTAACTTTATTTTTCGTTTGATTTCATGTCCAAAGGTTTGATTTCGATTTGCTTGGGATTGTTGACAATCCTGCCTAAGTGTGACACTTCCATTCCTACGCGATCGCTGCCACAAACTCCCATGAATACTAATGTTGCTTCGAGTGCTATTACTGACTTAGAAAAAGCGGTTAACCAACAGATAAATCAATACCGAGCATCTAAGAAGTTGCCGCCGCTGAGTGTCGATCCGCGAATCAGTCAGATAGCAAGAATTCACAGCGAAAATATGGCTAACGGTAAAGTACGTTTCAGCCACGATGGATTTGAGGGGCGGGCGAAAGCAATTACGATTCCTTATCAAAGTGTAGCTGAAAATCTTGCTTACAATATGGGCTACAGCGACCCGGTACGCAATGCTGTTGAGGGTTGGATTAAAAGTGACGGCCACCGTAAGAATATGGAGGGTCAGTTTAATGTGACCGGTATTGGGGTTGCGAAAAATGCCAAAGGCGAGTATTATTTTACTCAGCTTTTTGTCCGCAGTCGATAAGCGGGAGGAAGAAGGAAGTTCGGCAACGGATTCTGTAACGGATGTAACGGATGTAACGGATGTAACGGATGTCAGTCCGATGGAAGCCGGAAGAGGGAAGAGGGAAGAAGGCAGTCAACAGTCAACAGTCAACAGTCAACAATTACTAATAATGGAATTTGCAGATTTTCAAGTGTGCGATCGTGATATTCCCGATTCTCTCTTATCTTACTATTTGACAGCAGAGGCGATCGCCGTTGATACGGAAACAATGGGTTTGCTACCCTGGCGCGATCGCTTGTGTTTGGTGCAGTTGTGCAATCCAGAAGGTAAAGTTGCAGTGGTGCGGATTGCCAAAGATCAGACAGCAGCACCGAATTTAAAGAAGTTAATGGAAGCCGAAAATATTGAGAAAGTATTTCATTTTGCGCGCTTCGATATGGCAACAATGCGTTACAATTTAAGTATTGACGTTGCACCAGTTTTCTGCACCAAGCTAGCTAGTAAACTTGCTAGAACTTATACCCACAAACACGGATTGAAAGAATTAATTTTAGAACTTGAAAAGGTAGAATTAAATAAAACATCTCAAAGTTCCGACTGGGGAAATGCGACTAATCTTTCTGACGACCAACTAAATTATGCTGCTAACGATGTCCGCTATTTGCTGAGCGCTAAACAAAAGTTGACTGCTATGTTGCAGCGAGAAGAACGCTGGGAAATTGCACAACAATGTTTTCAGTGTTTGCCCGTTTTTGTGAGTTTGGATTTATTGCAGTACAAGGATGTTTTTGAGCATGGCTAATACCATTTTAGGTTTTAGATTTTAGATTTTAGATTTTAGATTTTAGATTGGGAATGACTGATGAGTACCAGGGTTTAGAGTACAGGCATACAGTTCCATTCTTTTAGGGAACTGGTATAATCTTGTGTCATATTATGTCCGATCGATTGACCATAATATCCCGGCCGGGCGGGTTTTTGAGATTGTCAATTATTGGCAGATATTATTGGTTAACCCGCCCCTACCTGATTTCGGGCGAAGCGAAGCGAAGGGAATCGACCGGACTAGATAGCACCTGGCAGAACTGCCATCAAATTGTTTTGTAGTGAAAACTTGAGTTATGATAAAACTCGCTTGGACTTGAGTCCTCACTACAAACGTAATTATTATTATTTCACCGGACTTGATGTGATATCAAATCCGGTAGCATCGGAAATATTCCTCTCTGTATTCTCTCCCTCTGCGTTCTCTGCGCCCTCTGCGGTTAAATCATTCCGATACAACCGGAAACGATATGAGTAAAAAAAAAATTCAAAACAGTGAGCTCTTGCTAAGTAGGGCTGCTAGGGATTGTGTTCGTGCATCAATGCTTCAATTTGGTCGTCAACATTTCTAATCACCTGTTCCAAAGCCGGCAACCCCTCTAAAGGCACAGGAGAAAGGCGAGTTCGATCGCGAATTTGATTCACTTTCCGCTGCAATTCTTCGGCCAGCCGCAGCGCGTCGCGACTCAAAGTAGACAACTGCTGCTGCTGGTAAAACCTCAAAGCTGCCCCCCGCAAAACTTGCAGGGTGGCTTCTTCCTTGCCACCCACCGTCATTACCCGCAAGCGCAACAGCAAATGAGTGTTTTGATAGATGCGCTCAACTTCGACTTGTTTGGGCTGTTCCACCGGGCACACAGGCATATCTGTCAGCCGCTTCAACTCGTCGATGACCTCTTGGAAAAGGACGATATCGATACCTTCGAGCATCGATTTCAAAACGCCGTCTTGACTCCAAAGAATCCGGCCTTGGGACTGATGCCGCTCAAAAAACAGGCGGCCGATACCCTCTCGCAGCACTCTACCAAGCAATTCTTCCAGCAGTTGGGGCGCGGGCAAAGTTGCCAAAACTTCGACTGGGCTTGACAAGTGCAAGGCCTCGACATTCAAAACCGATAGCTGTGTCGGTGTCGGGGGAACCTCGGCGCCAGCAGGTTTAAACTGCTCACGATCGGGCATCGAGGGTTCTGGCACAGACAGCAGCGTTTCTGCTTTGGGGCGTGAAATTGCTGGTGCGGGATTTTTGGGTGTTGGGGCTGCTGCGGTTTCTGTCTGGCTGGGTTCTCGAAGCTGGCTCCCGTGCAGCAAGTAAGCTGAGAGCATCGAGCGCTGAGTTTCCGACGCAATTGGCTCTGTTGTGACTGAGCAATTCATGTAAGCTAAAATCCGCTGCACGTAGTCCAAGGCGGAGTCATCCTGGGCATCGACTACGCCCAATTTAAACCGATTACCTTCTAGAGATAAAGGCAAAACTTGATAGTAAAGGCAAGCTTCAAAGGGGACAACTGTGTCGATTAGTTGAAATATTCGATCGGAGTCCATTGTAGCTGCCGAGTCTGTTGAAGATGTATGTACCATTAGCTGCTTTGTAGTTGGAAGCGCGATCGAGCGCGACGCACCAACCTGATGCGATAAAATTAAACGCTGCAACTTCCCTGACGGAGGAATTGGCCTAACAACCGGAAGCTTTTATTAAAGAAACATCCTTAGTCCCAGAATTTTCTCCCTGCTGTATTGCAGCCTCAAATTCTACCAAAAGATTGAGAACTAGATGATGACTGGCGCAGTCTAGACCCACTATCATCGATCGCCCGAAATTGATTCCCGTGGCTAGCAACGACAGAATTATGTCTTTAATGCACAAGTATTATAGATGCACCACAACCGATGATTTACGGGCCACCGCTGAATTTAGGATTGGTTAAAAAATCCTGAAAAGTCGATCGTGCTGCTAGTATCTTACCTCAGAGAGTTGACTGCGATCGTCTCGGAGCGCGATCGTCTCGGCAGCGCTACAAGAGCCCGATTAATCTAACCTGAATTGATACAAAGGGCATCGCGCGGTTTTCCACGGGGAAACTCGCAGAACTCTGTGGCTGTGAGGGAATTGATTTGTAGCGCGGATTCTGAAAAATGCTACCGCCCATTAACAATTAGCAATTGCCTGCCACCCATTACCAATCTACTCGTTGCGGAGAGATTGAGCTGCTAAATAGAGTTTGCTCCACTCGCCGATGACTTGATTGGTTTTCAGCTTTAATTCAGATGCGATCGTCTCTACACTTTTCCCTGCTTTCAGCGATTCTACCAACTGCCGCTGCACCGGCGTGAGGTTTTGTAAATATTGCTGCCACTGAGCCGGAGTCAAGCCCAAACTGTGTTCTTGGAGCGAAGTTTCCAGCCAGTTGGCGACTAATTCCGGTGCTTGTTTGACCGCAAAAACCCGAATCGCGTGGTAACTGACTTTTTCTCGCAAACGGTAAATTTGCTTGATTGGAACCTTCAAATCCTCGGCAATTGCCTCTTGGGAACGACCTTGGAGGTAAAGCCGCAGCCACCGGGAAGCCAGCGGATCGACTTCAGCGGCCAAGTAATTCTCAAATTCTTGTTGGACAATCTGCCGCTGAGTTTGCTGCTCTTCCCAAGCTTGATTTTCTCGATACTCGGACATCGCCTGTTCGTCTAGCAGGCTGAGCGGTTCGTCTGTATCGTCGGGTAGAACCTGTTCCGACACCAGCCGCACCCAGTCTCCCGCAGGCACTTGGGTCAACCCCCCCCGCTGGGCACGCCGCAGGTAGTTGACAAAACGGTACACCAGCAGCGGCTGGTTGCGGATCGGCCGCAAGCAGTATTCTTCTGTACTCGCTAGCAGCAAAGCATTTCGCAGCCGTCTGTCTGAGGTGCATTCGGCAATCCAGGCGACTTGCTGCTGCAGGTAGCGATCGGAATTGAGCATTTCCTGAATCACTTCTTGTAGTACCTCCACCGCACTCCGCTGTCTGTCGCGACTCAGGGAAACCCACGCTTGGATTTTTTGCCGGAGCACTACCAAACCGCCGAGTCGCCCGATCAAGTTGCGGTAAGCTTTTTCTGGCGGTACTCCCAGATACCGAGAAATCAAAATTCGATATAAAAAGTCGATCGCCCCAGAGGCAACAGACAATTGAGTTGGGCTAAGAGTGTCAAATCTTTCGGGCTTGTCTCCCAACAGCCAGCGGACAACACTCTCGCGAGTGCTAGAACTCTCCTGCGGGCAATCTTGTTCGAGTCGAGACTTCCAATCTTGTCCTAGTCTTTCCGCCAAGGTCATGGGCTGCCGAGAATATTGTCTTTCACCCCCGATTTTACGTGGTATCCTGGATTTTTGAGTATTTTTCAGATATACGATCCTCTTCGAGGGCTTTCCTTCGGATCGCTTCGCTAACGCCAACGCGCGATCGGATAAATTACCTTAAATTACCCTAAACAAAATTCCATTACGGTGCGATATGCCTAACTTTTTATTAGAACTCGGTACAGAAGAATTGCCCGCATCTTTTGTCTCAGGCAGCGCCCAGCAGTGGCAGCGACTTGTACCTGCAACGCTGGCAGAAGAATCCTTGACAAATGAGTCTATTAATGTATACGCTACTCCGAGGCGTTTGGCCGTTCTCGTGAAAGGACTGCCAGTTCAGCAATTAGATAGAGAAGAAGAGGTAAAAGGGCCGCCCGCAAGTTCGGCTTTTAAAGATGGCAAACCGACGAAAGCAGCCGAAGGTTTTGCGAAAAAGCAGGGCGTAGAAATTGATGCTTTGGAAGTTCGCGCTACGGATAAAGGCGATTTTGTGTTTGTGCTCAAAAAGATTCCGGGGCGGCTGACAGCGGATATTTTGACAGAACTTGTGCCGCAGTGGATTAACAAGTTAGAAGGCAAAAGATTTATGCGGTGGGCCGACGGAGATTTGAAGTTTCCGCGCCCAATTCGATCGATCGTGGCACTGTTAGATGATACTGTACTGCCAATTACATTGGTGAGTGGTTCGGATACGGTCAAGAGCGATCGAATTTCCCAAGGACACCGGGTGTTACATCCGCAGCCTGTCTCGATTCGGCAAGCCGAGGATTATGTCGAGTGTCTGCGGGCTGCTTGCGTGGAGGTCGATCGAACCCAGCGCAAAAATCAAATTAAAGCACAAGTAGAAGCCGCAGCAACAAAACAAGGCGGTTATGCCGACATTACCGAAGATTTGTTAGAAGAAGTCACCGACTTAGTAGAATGGCCGAACGCAGTTGTCGGCAAATTTGACGAAGAATTTTTGATATTGCCGCCGGAAGTAATCACCACAATTATTGTTACAAACCAGCGGTATTTTCCCATCCTCAAAAGCCCCGATTATCCAGAACTTCTGCCCTATTTCATTACAATTTCCAACGGATCTCCCGCTAAAGCCGCGATTATTGCCGCCGGTAACGAGCGAGTAGTGCGGGCAAGATTGGCAGACGGTCAGTTTTTCTACAAAGCAGACTTGGTAAAGCCTCTAGAGGATTATTTGCCCAAGTTGGAAACAGTTACTTTCCAGGAAGATTTGGGGACAGTACGCGCAAAGGTCGATCGGCTGTGCAAGATTGCCAGTTTAATTGTCAATCAACTGCAAATCACAGAGGAAGAGCAAGCTGATGTAGCGAGAGCAGCCTTACTTTGCAAAGCCGACCTCGTAACCCAAATGGTTTACGAACTTCCCGAAATGCAAGGAATCATGGGGCAGAAATACGCCTTAGCAAGTGGCGAATCGGAAACAGTAGCCACAGCGATTTTTGAACATTATTTGCCCAAAGGTGCGGGCGACAATTTGCCCCAAACTCTGACAGGTCAAGTTGTCGCCATAGCCGACAAATTAGATACATTAGTCAGCATCTTCGGTTTGGGAATGTTGCCGACTGGTTCATCCGATCCCTTCGCTTTGCGCCGCGCAGCGAATGCAATAACTAACATTATTTGGGCGGCTCAGTTGCCAGTCAATTTGCACAAGTTGCTTGCAGAAGTTGTTGCCGAATTTACCGCAGCGCGCCCAGAAACACCGGGGGAGTTGCTATCGCAATTATACGAGTTTTTCTTGCAAAGAATTAGGACTTTGTTGCAAGAAGAAAAGAATGTAGATTATGATTTGGTAAATGCAGTTTTGGGAGAAAACGACCCAGAATATACTGAACGAGCATTGAGAGATTTGTTAGACGCACTGGAAAGAGCACTTTTCCTCCAACAAATCCGCAATAACCAGACTTTGGATCTAATTTACGAAACAGTCAACCGTTCAACTCGTTTGGCGGCTCAAGGTGATTTGGATAAAATACAATTGGAACCGAAAACGGCGGTGAAACCGGAGTTATTTCAAAAGTCGTCTGAACAAGCTTTCTATGATGCAGTCGTGCAGTTAGTGCCGCAAACCCTGTTATCCAAACAAACTCGGAATTACCAGCAGTTAGTAGATAGTTTGACGGAAATTGCTCCGACTGTCAGCAACTTTTTCGACGGGCCAGAAAGCGTTTTGGTGATGGATTCTGACCCGGAAATTAAGCAAAATCGGTTGAATTTACTGGGTTTGCTGCGGAATCACGCGCGGGTTTTGGCTGACTTTGGGGCGATCGTGAAAACTTAGAATTTACAATATTTGAGTCCGCCGGGGATTGAAAACCTCCGCTTCAGTCCGCCGGGGGTTGAAAACCTCCGCTTCAGTCCGCCGGGGGTTGAAACCCCCGTCTCAAAGCGAAAGTCCTCTTAAGAGGACTGAAACCCACACATACTAGACTTTTCCGTCAGTTTTAACTCCTATGTTGCACCATTCTCAAATAGCCTTTTGTGAACAGGCAAGATGCCTGTTCCACAAGAAAATTTATCTTTTGTGGAACAGGCATCTTGCCTGTTGCTGACAATGGTGCAATATCTCAGTTTTAACTGACTTTAGCTGTTAGACAGGGGTTTTCAACCCCTGGCGGGCCTTGGGAGGCAACGGGCGAGCCTGTAGGCAAACCAACTTGAGAAACCTACTTGTTAAAAATATCGCTCCCAATAACATTAAAGCTTACCAATAAAACGAGTAAATCTATTAGGATTATTGCCGAACCGCGCGCGTCTGGGCAGAGTTCGATCGCTCTCTTAAAAAATAAGCTAAATGGCCAATAGTCAACAACCAATTCAAGGTTAAGATATAAACTTATAAAACCAGGGAAGTTCGCTCCATCACACACACAACTTATGCCGATAGCTCATATCATTGGACTAGGAAAATCAGGAATTGCCGCCGCCAGACTGCTAAAACGCGAAGGATGGGAAGTAACGCTGAGCGATCGCTCATCTTCCCCAAACTTGCTCGAACAGCAACAGGAATTTGCTAACGAAGGAATTAATGTTGAGTTAGGTAAATCCTTTGAACCAGTCGAATCTATAGAATTAATAGTAGTAAGTCCGGGCGTTCCCTGGGACAGTCCAGCATTAGTGCGCGCCAGAGAGTTAGGCATTGAAACAATAGGAGAAATGGCTCTCGCGTGGCGTTACCTCAAATCTCCTTGGGTGGGAATTACCGGCACTAACGGCAAAACTACTACAACTGCTTTAATTGCTGCTATTTTTGCAGAGGCCGGGCTTTACGCTCCCGCTTGCGGCAATATTGGCTATGCTGCGTGTGAATTAGCTTTAGCCGAAAAACAACCGGATTGGGTAATCGCAGAAATCAGCAGCTATCAGATAGAATCATCGCCGTTTGTAGCGCCGCGAATCGGAGTTTTGACGACTTTAACGCCAGATCACCTCAGCCGCCACAAAACTTTAGAAAATTACTACAACATTAAAGCGCATTTGCTGAAAAAATCTGAATTGCAAGTAATCAACGGCGACGATCCTTATTTGCGGCAGCAAGGAGTTGACGTTTGGCCGGATGCGTGTTGGACGAGTGTCAAAGGTGAAAAAGAACTGTTGGGAAATACAGATTTTGGAGCCTATATTCAAGATGGTTGGGTAATAGCTCAAGGCGAGAAAATTCTGCCTGCTGATTCTTTGCGGATGGTGGGAGAACACAATTTGCAGAATTTGTTAATGGCGGTGGCGGCGGCTAATTTGGCGGGGATAGATAAAAGTGCGATCGCCCGGGCGATCGCTAAATTCCCCGGAGTTTCGCACCGCCTCGAACACATCTGCACTTGGGAAGGCATAGATTTCATCAACGACAGCAAAGCTACTAATTATGACGCCGCCCAAGTCGGGTTGGCTTCAGTGAGCGCACCGGCGATTTTAATTGCAGGCGGCGACGCCAAAGAAGGGGACGATCGCGCTTGGATTGATACAATCAAGGCGAAAGCTGCTGGGGTGTTGCTAATTGGGGATGCGGCGAGTCTTTTTAGCGATCGGCTCGCACAAGCAAATTACAACGCTTGGGAAATTGTCGAAACAATGGAACGAGCAATCCCACGATCGGCAGAATTAGGCAAACAAAATCATGCTAAAGTAGTGCTGCTTTCTCCAGCCTGTGCTAGCTTCGATCAATACCAAAACTTCGAGCAACGGGGCGATCATTTCCGCCAAATATGCCTCGAATCCCTGATTTAACGGACACCAATCCCGTAGGGGCGGGTTCACCAACAATTTATGCCTAAAACCAATAATCTCGTAAACCCGCCCCCACCCAACTGTCAATCACAATCTACCGCTTTCAAGATACAAGAGGCGGGTTCACCAACATCTTTAATTGGCTAACCATAATCTTCATAAACCCTCCCCGTCCATACTGTCTTCCAAATATCCTTAATTCTCGCCTGCTCTTCCCATTCTAACTCATCAAAAACTAGCATCATTTCCTCATGAGTATAATCAATAATGATTGCCGCCAAATGAGCAGCGGTTTCCGCTTCCAGCATGGCTGTTTTTAACTTTGCCATTGCCTCTTTATCCATTAGCACTAAACTTGGAATATTGACCTCACTTTCATTTTAATTGTGTCTGCAAATGTCTTTTAATTGGGTCTGGAAATCAGCACTTTGAGCAGCACTTATTGTATCAGAATGCGACGACGATATTTTAAATTGGCTACAAAGCTGAGAGCGCAATTTTTCATCAATCTCCAGAATATTGTCTTCGGAAGTGACATTTTTTTGCAACAAAATTGCGATTTCTCTTTCCAGTTGGCGATAGCCTTGCTGAAAGAAATCTTGAGAGTTAGAACGAAACAAACCGCTATTGACTTGCTGAATTTGGCTAGGCGTCAGCGATTGAGCCGAGACAGCAGCCGGAAATCCCAAAGATGCTGCTAGCCACCAGCTAGAAATTATCTGTTTGAGAATGGTGTTCATCACTGTCGGGAGGAGTTTTTACCTCAGTTGGTTTCTCGTTTTCTGACTCGCTTGCTAATTCATCTTCTAGTTCAAGTTTTTCTTGCCACTCGACAAGCTGCTGAAAAAGTTTCGGGTTAATTTCAAATACGGGTTTGTTGGTTTCTGACATATTTACTCCTAACATTTATTACATTTAACTGGTTCCAGGGTTCTTTTTTGGAACCGCTCTCCAGAGGAAGATCCCCGTTTTTTTAGCAGGAAAATTGGAGGCTGAGCCTCCGAATCAGCGTTACCAGGCAGAGCCTGGAAACGAGTAGAAAAACAATTATAGCAATCCTAAATCATTTATGAATTTCTTACTCCCTCCCCAAGGCATCGGGGAGGGTTGGGGTGGGGTAAAAAATTTACGACTCCTGCAAGGATTGCTATATGTCGCTCGGAAGCTACGCTCAAACCTTCAGCAGCGACATAATTATGCCAGTTAAGGAACCACCAAGCAAAGCTAAAGTAGCTAAGGTACTAATGCCAAATCCTGCCGCTCTTTTTTCGGCAGCTTGATAGTAACCCCAAGCAAACAAAATGCGTCCAATTATCCAAACTGCGCCGATACCTGCGCCCCAAATTGGGCTGATAAATTGCGAGAACAGCCACAGCGAGGGCAAAAATAGAATCATTTGCTCTAAGGTATTTTGCTGAACTCGCAACACTCGCTCAAAGTCTGGGTTTCCTGTCACCTGCGGGGGAGAAACTTTGTATTTGAATCTAGCTCTGCCGACGTTGATGGTAACAACGAAGTAGAGAATTAATGCTGAAACAGTAATTAGACTAGGCCAAAGTGTCGCGTTTGCTTCTGCGAGCATGATTCGGTATTATGGGGTGGAGTATATATCTTGATTATAAATCAATTATTGCCGATCGCGTCATTCATCGCCCTCCCGTCATTCAAAGCGGGGGATGTGATGCAACTGCTGGGTATTAGTGGCGCGGCAATTGCTTTAGAGTTCCGGGACATCCTCGAAAACTTGCTGGCTGGGATTTTGATTTTTTTTGATCGCACCTGCATAGGGATACAAACCCGCGACTCTTGTCGTGAGTAGCCCAAATTTTAGACTCTTATTCAACCTCCAAGATTTATCTGTAGAGCAAATCTCAAATCTCAAATCTCACATTTAAAATCTAAAATCTAAAATCTAAAATCGACTGACTGCACCTGCATAGGCTTGTTCCACCGCAACAAAAGTTAATTATTTAGCTCTAATTCGTTGGCAGGATTAACAGAAATAAGTTCTACTAAAACGAGTACGGGTTTTGTGCTTTCGACAGAAAGCATTGTTGGCAATCAAAAACAGCCCGAATTGTTGATGGGCGGACATGGTATAATTCCTGATATTGTAGGGTTCGTCAGCCTACGAGAATTTGAATATGAGCTAGATCATAGAAAGATTTGAGAAAATTTGGCAAACTGAGAGTAAGGTTAAATAGGAGGTCAATTCAATGACCAATACTGCTCTGAATTTTAAGACTGCACCGGGACATGAAGTGCTCGCGGCGGCTGGCAAGAAAATGCTGAGGCCGGGGGGAAAACTTGCTACGGAACAGTTATTTGAATGGGCGGATTTTCAGCCTGGGGAGACTGTTTTGGAGTTGGCTGCTAGTTTTGGATATAGTTCGATCGCCCTTGCTGAACGTTTTGGCGTAAAAGTAGTGGGAGTGGAGAAAAATCCAGAGAGTGTGGCCCGCGCTCGTGCTAATGTTGCAGCAGCGGGTTTGAGCGATCGAGTGGAAATTGTGGAAGGAGATATTTTTCACTTGGATCGGATTTCCCAACAGTTTGATTGGGTGTTGGCTGAAGCTATCCTGACAATGCAGTCGCCGTCAGGCAAAGCTAAAATTGTATCGGGAATTTGCGATCGTTTAAAACCAGGCGGCAAGTTTCTTTCTCACGAACTTTTAGCTAGAAACCGAGAATCAGAAATTCACAAAGCTTTATCAGAAGTGACGCGGGCTAATTCAACGCCTTTGTCTGAGTCTGGCTGGATTGCTGTTTGCCAAAACGCGGGTTTGCAAGTAGAAAAGTGTCAAAGCGGGGCGATGGGGCTCCTCAACTTGTCGCGAATGCTGCAAGATGAAGGGTTTGTGGGTACTGTGCGGATTTTGTGGAATATTTTAAGTCGATCGCAAATTCGCGATCGTATATTAGCAATGCGTCGAGTTTTCCAGCATTACCAACAGGATCTAGGCTACATCGTTATCTCTGCCAAAAAACAATCTTAACCGACTCAATCGATTTTCGATTTTCGATGGAAGAAAGTGAAGCCACTGATAAATTCGAGACTTGTGACCAAATTAATTAATTGTCAAAAACTATGACTACTACTCTTTTACCGCTACAATCTTCAGCAATCCAACTCCGAGACGCAATTGAATATCCCGCCGCCGGAGTGCTGAACAAAATTTTAGTCAAAGACAAGAATTGTCAGTACAGTTTATTTTGTCTGGCTGCAGGAACGGAAATTTCGGAACACTCTTCGGCACGGAATGCCACAGTTAATGTCATCGAAGGAAAGGGTATTTTGACTTTGGAAGGCAAGGATATTGTTTTGGAACCGGGGGTATTTGTCTTCATGCCCGGTCACGCTCTTCACGCTTTGAAAGCCGAAGAAAATTTGGCGTTTATTTTGACACTTTCCGAGCCTCATTAATTCCATAAATATTGCTGTAGGGGCGGGTTTTACCAACCATACTTGCCTAAAATCAATAATCTCATAAACCCGCCCCCCACAGCCCGTGAATCGGGGCGGGTTTATATAGATAGTGAGTTGCACTCAAATATTGTTTGTGAAATCATGTCCCGTAGCATCATCAGTTGGGGCGGGGCGGGTTTACGAGATTGTTAGTTTGAGACGTAAATTGTTGGTAAAACCCGCCCCTACAAGAATTGGGATTTTAACATTTAGTCTATTTCATCTCCAGAGGCGGTATCCTCCAATTTTTCCCAATCCAATACAATAATTTTACCGCCTCGACTGTAGGAGACAAACGGCTTGAGTTTCTTAAATAACCGCACGCATTCTTCGTAGGTAATTCCAATACTGCGAGCAATTTGATAGTAGGGAAAACGTTTTTCTAAACATACACTATTATCCGCCATCTTCCTACCTTGCTCGACGCCAAAGTAATGAATAAATCGGGCCAGCCGCACGATCGCCCTTTCCGACACCAAACCGTGCACAGTCTCGTGCAGTTGCTGCAACCGCTGATTAAACACCGCCAATATTCGCAAGGCAATCTCAGGATTTTCCCGAATTGCTGCTAGCAAAACTTCCCGTTCTGTGGTAAGAACTTCCACATCAGTTTCTGCAGTCACCGTTGCGGGGGCAATGCCGTTGCCTAGCAAAGCAGGTGCGGCAAAAATATCTCCCTGAAACAAAGTGCGGAGAATTGTTTCTTTGCCCGCTGCCGCTGTTTTTGCAACCCGCAGAGAACCGCTCAATCATGGTGTATAATTTTTCGGGGATGCGATCGCCCTCATACATCACAACTTCTCCCTGTCCGTAAGTGCGAATTGCTGTATGTTCTTGCAATCGCTCTAATTCAGTTTGGTTTAAGCTGGTAAATATTCCAATTTTAGCCAGTTGCTCAACATTTGCTTTCATACCTTTAACTCTACCCGATCCGAGTCCATTGAGAGTATAGTAACGGTGAATTCAGAATATATCGAAACAAGCAGAGCCATCTACGAAAATGCAGAACCAGAATATCGGCGATATTATTTTGATGAGATAGCTGGCGGATTTGTGCTAATTCACCAACAACATAATCTTAATAATTCGGAAATCTTTCTTGCTGAAGTTTTGGCTAAAATAGGGAAGAGAGTTAGAATGTTGAGCGAGCAAGCAGCAGAGGGTGTGAGAACGCCAGACGCTGAGATAGACGGTGAGATTTGCGAATTTAAGGAGTTAACAGAATCTACGAGGAACATCAGGTATCGAGTTCAAGAAGGAATCAGCAGGGCCAAAAATCAAGGTGCATCAGTAGTTGTTTTTCACATCAACCGAGAAAATTACGATGTCTGGAAAATCAACGCTGGCATCAAACAAGGTCTGTTTTGGGATACCCAAAATCAGATTCAACAAATATTTTTTGTTGCCAACAGCAAACAAATTCAACTCATTACAAGGGAAGACTGGCAAAATGGAAGACCATTTCAGCGAATTTAAAGAAATCGTAGAGTGCGGGTTGAAAAATAATATGCCGCGAGATGCTAAATTAATTACTGTAGGGCAAATTTTATATGCTGTTACCCGCGACGATCTAACTATCAAAGAAGGTTGGCAGCTTGAAGCAATGCTGGGAGGCAGAAAAAACTGGGAAGAGGCACTTGAGTACAGCATTTTTGGCTATCCAGTAGATACAGAAATGCCATCTTTAGACAAACCTCTGGTTATTGCTGGCAAAACTTTTCATTCTCGCTTGATGACGGGGACGGGAAAATATCGCAGCATTGCAGAAATGCAGCAAAGTGTCAACGCTAGCAGGTGCGAAATTGTTACCGTGGCTGTGCGGCGAGTGCAAACAAATGCTCCGGGTCATGAAGGATTGGCAGAGGCTCTCGATTGGACTAAAATCTGGATGCTGCCAAATACTGCCGGTTGTCAAACTGCAGATGAGGCAATTAGAGTAGCTCGTTTAGGCCGGGAAATGGCGAAACTTTTAGGGCAAGAAGACAATAATTTTGTCAAATTAGAAGTGATTCCCGATGCTAAATATTTGCTGCCCGATCCGATCGGCACTTTGGAAGCGGCAGAACAATTAGTTAAAGAAGGTTTTGCCGTTTTGCCCTACATCAATGCCGATCCCCTGCTGGCAAAACGCCTAGAAGAAGTCGGTTGTGCGACAGTCATGCCTTTAGGTTCGCCCATCGGTTCAGGGCAAGGGATCAACAATGCGGCCAACATTCAAATAATTATTGACACGGTGAAGGTTCCTGTAGTTGTCGATGCGGGGATCGGAACGCCCAGCGAAGCAGCCAGAGCAATGGAAATGGGAGCCGATGCACTGTTGATTAATTCCGCGATCGCCAATGCCCAAAATTCCCCAGCGATGGCCAAAGCAATGGGAATGGCAGCAGAAGCGGGGCGGATGGCGTACTTAGCAGGCAGAATGCCGATCAAAGATTACGCGATCGCCTCTTCCCCCCAAACAGGCACTGTCACATCCAAATAAATTCCTGAATTTTCCTGGGCGCTTTTTTGGTAGAGTTGTAAACATCAAAAATATTAAGGATTGTGACTGATGCCTTACATCAAAGATGACGATGGACGCCTGAACAACTTTGCTAAAGAGCCGAAGGTGTATGAAGCCGTACCTCCCAACAAAAATCAGCAACGCAACTACATCATCCTGGGTATTGCAGCAGCCATGTTAGTCGCCGGTTTGGTGTACGTGGCTGCCTCCGTCTGAAAACTGGCCTGAGACTCAAAGCTGCTTCAAATCGCAATTTTAAATAATCCTTCGAGAAACCATGTTTTCCTTTCCCAAGGCAACATGGTTTTTGTGTTTCAATACAAAGCAGGGAGTTGCGACAATCCTGAAGCGTGCCGAGCGAGCTGGAAAGCTAAATAAGACCAGCATAAATTTGGTGTTTTCCTCTCGGCTGTCGGGTTCAGGGACTTGGGTTGCACTTAATCACACTGGTTTGCCACCCACATAAAATTGCCAATTGAAAATCTACACTCCTTTAGTCATCAACGGTGCGATTGACAATCAAGCATCCAGGATACAAGCCCCCGGATTCATTCCGAAAGCAGACTCAGGGCCCAGAAATAAAAAACCTGTATCCGATAAAGGAACCCCCGAATTTATCCGTGCGGTCAAGGCTTCAATCTAAAATCTCAAATCTAAAATCTCAAATCGATTGACTGCCTTCGGGGCGCAAGTTGTGAGTTATGAGCGATCGAGATTTCAACTCTCAACTCTACAATCTAAAATCTACAATCCAAAATCTAAAACCTAAAATCTAAAATCTAAAATCTAAAATCGGCTGATCCTGATGTCTATTCCTTCCCAAAAAGTTTCTAGCTCGAACAAGCTGATCTACCAACGCTTGAAACAGGCGATCGACCTCAATTTACGCCGTCAAATTTTTATCGCCGCCTGCGACGACTTGTGCTTGCGGGACTGTCTGGCAGCCCGCTTGCACACAGAATTAGTCGCAGAGAGCGCAGGCTCCGATCCTCGGATCGACTACCCCCGATTTGTCAGTTTGGAACTCGACTTGAGCGATCCAAATCCTTGGGGTTCGATCGCCGCGTGGCTGACCCAACACCCACCGCCGCAAAACAGGGGCAGCTACAGCCGTTTGCCGGGATTTCAAATTATCGGGGCAGAACACCTGACCAGGCAGTCAGCAGCCGTGCAGTGGTCGTTCCTGAGCTATTTGAGGGACATTGAAGCAAACCTGCAATTGTGCGAGTCTGCTCTGTTGCTGTGGGTGTCGCGGCCCTGGCTAAGTTCGATCGAGCAATCGGCCCCAGAATTTTGGCACTGGCGAACCGGAGTATTTGAGTTTGAAGGCGAACCAACTCCAGCTAAGGAAGACTTCGGGCACTTTGAGGACTTCGGGAACTCAGGAGACTTGCGAAACTTGCGGGACAGCGGAAACTTTGGCAACCAACTTTTAATATCTTCTTTGTCTGGACAATCCCCAATTCCCGACGAACAATTCCCAATTTCTCATCCCCCGTCCCCAGCGCCAGATTCTAAATCCGTCCAACTGACAGATGAGGAACAATCCCCACCAATTTCCCATCCCCCCTCCCCAGCGCCAGATTCTAAATCCGTCCAACTGGCAGATTTGGTGCTAGCAGCGGCTTCTGAGGATTTGGAAGCAGAAAATGATGCTGCATCAGAGGAGAATTTTCTGCCGCTGCAAACCCTGCAATACATCGAACTGCTGCAAGAACATCAGTGTTGTTCCGAAGCATTGGCTTTGGCTTATCACGGTTTGGGAAATTACTACCGCGATCGCATTCTGGGCGGAGACGTTTCAGAGCAAAACCTGACAATCGCCATTCGCGCGATCGAACAAGTGATTGCCTATCTCGACGTTGACAGTAACTCGCAGCAAAATCAACCACTAACTGAGGAATGCGCGCGGCTGATTGCCCAATTGACAGAAAATTTAACTCAGTACGCCCAGGAGTCCAACAGCCTACCGCCAATTTCCGATTTGCTCAACGATCTCGGTACTCTCTACTGGATGCTGTCGCGCGATCGCACCAATGCCCTCAACGCCTCAGATCCAGTATCCAGCCTTGAACGCAGCATCGCCCTCTACCTTGAAGGTTTGAACCGAACAGATGCCGAAACCGTACCCCAAACCCGCGTTAGATTAAACAAAAATTTGGGAATCGCCTCGGCCGATTTAGCCCGCTATCGAGACAAGACAGAGAACTTGCAGCACGCAGTTGCAGCTTACCAACAAGCGCTGCTGGATCTAGACCCCGCCGTGGAGCCTCAGCAGTACGCTGCTGCTCAGAATAATTTGGCGACAGCATACTGGAATTTAGCTCAAGATGGTGAGCCGATCGTATATCTCCAAAGTGCGATCGCAGCTTACACCCAAGCCCTCTCCTGTTACAGTCCCGAACGAGAACCCCTCAACTATGCCGGAGTGCAAAACAACCTCGGTACCGCCTGCTGGAACCTCGCCCAGCACCAACCCTCAGAACCCTTGCTAGTCAGGGCGATTTCCGCCTACCGCGAAGCATTGAAATACCGCACCAGAGAATTAGTACCCGCAGCAGCAGCCGCCACCTACAATAATCTCGGTACCGCTTATTGGCATTTGGCGAACCACTTCCAGCAGAAACAGGCGCGGACGGAATCATTGCAGCAGGCGATTACCGCCTACGAAGCCGCCCTGGATATTGCCGGAGAGATCGATCGAACCAAACTCACTTTTGACGCCTTGGCCGCCCGTAACAATCTCGGACTAGCCCACTATCAACTAGCCACAGACCCAGATTTCGCCGCTAACAAAGTCGCACAGACAAGGCATCTAGAAGCAGCACTGCACCACCAGTTGCAAGTGTGCGCCGAATGGGGACAATATCTCAATGACAAAGGGTTAACATATGGGGATAAACTCAACCTGCAAGCCCCGGCAAACTCCCAAGCTGCTGATTCCCGGCAAACAGCATTGAGCTATATTGTCAAAACGATTAGAGCTTTCTATAGTGAATGTGGGCTGCCCGGCCAAAATTTAGCCTTATCCAAAGTTCCCGGAGATTTATTGCCCGAAATCTTGCGTAGGTTATAAATATGGCTATAACTATTAAAAGCTCAATTTTTTCGAGATTTGTATCCAGTTTTCTATTATTATGGCTGAATCTTCTTGCCTAATTCTTCAAGCAAACTTGTGGTCATGGCCCCTGTAAAAATCCTTGTGGTTGATGACGACCCGGCAATCCGAAATTTAATTCACCGTTTTTTGAGCCAGCAAGGTTATCAAGTTGAGTCTGGCGAGGACGGTGAGACTGGTCTGGAATTATTTGAGCAACTCAATCCTGACTTAGTAGTTCTAGATGTAAATTTACCAGATACAACTGGTTACAAACTGTGTCAAGAAATGCAAAGACGCACGGGCGTGTTTGTGTTGATGCTGACTGCCCGAACCGATGAAGCTGACAAAATGAAAGGGTTTGCCGAAGGTGCTGACGACTACATTACTAAACCTTTTAGTCTTGTAGAGATTGGAGCTCGCGTTGCAGCAATTTTGAAGCGCAAACGCATTGTTACTCCCGCCGAACAACAAAGTCTTACTTTTGGAGAGCTACTAATAGATCCGGTTCGCCGCGAGGTAATTCTCGGCAGTCAGATAGTTGCTTTGACTGCTTTAGAATTCGATCTGCTGTACTGTTTGGCCAGCAAACCCGGTCGCGTGTGGAGGCGATCGGAATTGCTGCATGAAGTGTGGGACTACGAGTATGTAGGAGCCGATCGCGTGGTGGATGTCCATATCGGTCAAATTCGCCGCAAAATTGAACCAGATGCCACTCAAATATCGATGATTCAAACCGTCCGGGGGGTGGGTTACAAGTTTGAGCCAACAACCTAGTAGCATCCGCCATTCCGATCTAGGGGGCGGGTTCACCAATATCTCTGATTCACATCCTCGATATTTGTAAACCCGCCCTCCCCACACAATAATTCAGATCGATCGAGTATCTGATTGTTTTTTCTGCAAATACTCGCCCACTTCTCGTGCACCCTCAAAACCCCTTCGCACGCAATCTCCCAAAGCCACGCCGCCAACGTAGTTACTGCACAAATACACCCCCGGCAAAGATTTTAAGCCTTCATCGATTTGTTGCAGGCGATCGAAATGCCCCAAATTGTACTGAGGAATCGCCCGCTTCCACACATTCACCGCTAAAACTTTTGGCTGCGGCACATCTGGTTTCAGCAAAATCCGAGACAAATCTCGGTGCACCTCCCGAACGATTTCTTCTGAGTCGAGATTGCCAATTTCCGAGTCTGTAGCCCCGCCGATGAAACTGGTGAGAGTGTGCCAGCCCGCAGGCGTGCGATCGGCAAATAAACTTGATGTCCAAATCGTCCCCAGAGTGCGAATTCCCTGCCCCCTCGGAATTAAATTTCCAAAACCTACTAATTTACCCTTGACATCCGAATGCGGATATGCTAATACCACGCAGGCAACCGCAGGATAAGTAAAAGCTTGTAAAGCGCTGCTAACTTCTGGTTGCAGAGGCTGCAACAAATCGGCTGTAACATAAGCCGGTGTGGTCAAAACCACGGTACGCGCCTCAACTTCCTGCTGTCCGTCGGGCGACGAGAATACAGCAATGTAAGTTTCGCGTTGTGTACGCTGGAGGCGAGTCAGGTGCCAGTTGAGTTTCACTCGATCGCCCAATTCAGCAGCGATCGCCTCTGGCAAAGCCTTTAACCCCTGTTTGAACGAACCCAACTCCCCCGGCCTAGTCTTAGGCACATTCGGGTCTGCAGGCATTTGCTTCGGTCTTTTCCTAGCAGAAAGCAGCGCCCCCGCCATCAGCCCGCCACCCAGATCAGCCATCTTTGCTACCCGGCCAAAAGCCGCCGCCGCGCTAAGTTGTTGCGGATCGCCCGCATAAACCCCAGAAACAAAAGGTTCCACCAACCGCTGCATCACTTCCTGCCCCAGATGACGGCGGAAAAATTGAGAAACAGTTTCCTCGTCACGCTGCTGCGAAAGTCCAGCGCCCATTGCCGGCGCGACAAACCCCAAAGCCCCGAACAACGCCCGCAGTTTCCCCGGAAAACTCAGCAACTGAGACTGAATCATCGCCGGTGGAGTCATCGGCACCGGTTGCAGCTTTTTTTGCCAATACACAAAACGAGGCAATTTGCGATCGGCAAAAATCAACTCCTGCTTCAATCCCACATCTACAGCCAACTTCATCAATTCTGGCGTCGGCGAAAAACTGTTCGGGCCCTCCTCCCAGAGAAACCCCCCCGCTGTCACAGTGGTGATGTTCCCGCCCACACGTCCTTGACTCTCAGCGACTAAAATCTTTAGCGAGGATGGACTCGTTGCTTCCTTGTGAAGTGCGTGCGCCAAACTCAAACCGCTAATACCCGCACCCACAATCAAGGTATCTAATAGTTCCATATTACATAGAAAAATATCGCAATCTTTATGTTACATGGCTTTGCACGGCTTGCGTTCTTTGCTTCGGGTACTGCCAAACCGCTTTCAGATTACCGAATTGGGAATTGGGAATCGGGAATTGGGAATTGGGAATCGGTAAGCTTTCGGGCCTTTCTTAAGCATTTTTCTCGCAGGTTGTGGATGAGAACCTCTGCCCACCTCCCCGTCTCCCCGTCCCTCCATCTCGCTTTTGTATCCGCTGGGTCTGGTTTTAAAAAAGAGCATCTGCTGTTATTAAGCTATATTCCCAAAAATACTATTTCTTTAAAATTTTTGTATTATAGGCAACAGCGCCGAAAATTGCACCGGGAAACGCAGCAGTAAAGTGCCCAAAAAGATTTGAGTGGGTTAAACTAACTTTAGGAAAATTTTAGAGCTTAAGCAAGTCAGCACCCCGCTCTGAAGAGATGGGGCTTTATGCCCTAATCAAAAGACATAGTTGACCCGCTATCGTCTTAACTGATTAGGTTATCAAAAATATGGGTGTAAGCCCAAGCTGCTATGCGATCGCGCGTGAAATATTTAAAACGGTAATTGTTCCGTTGAAAGTAGATCATAAAAGTACCAAGTGACCAAGTAGCCCCCTCTAGCAATAATCAATATTCAAGGCGGTTAAAACTGCCTGATGAGTGTTTTCCTCGATCGGTCTACTCACATCTTGCACCATTCTCAAGAACAGGCAAGATGCCTGTTCCACAAAGAGTTAATTTCTTGTGGTTTGGGCATCCGGCCCGCCCATAAAAGCTTATTGAAAATGGGGCAACATATGAGTCTAAAGACACGAGGTTTCCACAATACTAAACTTTTCTCATGAAAAAATACCCATGCAGGAAGTTATCAACTCGTTTCAGTCTTTTTTCTCTAACTCTGTTGATGCTTTCCTAGAGTGCGATCGACAGCAAAATTACCTATCGATAAATCCAGTCGCTGCTGCTTGGATGGGATTGGAGCCGGCTGAAATAGTCAACAAAACTAATCAGGAATTATTAAAATTATATCCCAATAATGCTGCTGTAAAAAATATAATATCGCAGATTGATTCCTGCCTGCAACAAGTATTTATAACCGGGGAAACAAGGCTGGCAATTCATGAGGTGACGACGGCAGACGGCGGGATTAAAATTTACGAAACTGCTTACACGCCAGCGGTGGATGCCTCTAGCAAGCAGATGCGGGTTTTGGGCGTCGGTAGAGATATCACCAGGCATTACCGCTGGCAGCAGCAGAAAACTCAACAGTTGCGCCGATCGAACCATTTACTGTGGTTGAATGCAGCTAACAGCCCCCTGGCAATGGTGGGCTGGGATGAAGATTTTCGGATAGTTCAGTGGTCGAAACGTGCCGAAGAAATCTTTGGCTGGACAGCCGATGATATGATGGGCAAGCAGTTCGGCGATTTGGCTTTGATTTGCGAGGAAGATCGAGAGGCTGTAAGCGCGATCGAGCTTGAACTAGCCACTGGCAACGGCAATACTTCAATTAACCGCAACTATACTAAAAGCGGACAGGTAATTTGGTGTCGCTGGTTCAACTCGATTATTCGCAGCGGCGACACTTTTACCGTGCTTTCTTTGGTGGAAGATATCACCGATCGCAAACGGTTGGAAGCAGAAAAAGCCCAAGCTTCTCGCCTCACAGCAATGGTAGCCGATGTGGGTATTGCCCTTACCAAACACCCTGAAGATATCCTGCTTCCCTGCTGCGAGGCAATGGTGCGAAATCTCGATGTCGCTTCGGCTGAAATTTGGACTTTCAACTCTCAACATAATGTTTGCCAATTGCAAGCAGCATCGGGAATCTACAGCCGCACAGACGATCGGGCTAGGTTTATTGAAAGTAAGGTTAACTTTATAGCCAAACAGCAAAAACCGGAATTTGACTGCGGATTTGAACTGAACAATTTTGGACTCCCAGAGGAAGAATCCGCAAAAGCAACAGATGAGCAAAGTTCCGAAGTAGCAATTATCAATGCCAGTCAAAAGCCGACAAATTGCCCAATTCCCAAGCAAATTCTCACCTTCGCCGGCTACCCTTTAATAGTCGAAGAACGGCTGGTGGGAGTAATGGTAATTATCAGCAGCCAGCCGCTGACAGCACCGTTTCAGGAAACTTTAGCATCGGTTGCGGATGTCATTGCTTTAGGCATCGAACGCAAGCGTTCAGAAGCTGAATTAAAATCAGCTAGAGGGTTTCTAAATTCCGTAGTAGAAAATCTGCCGGTGGGAGTTTTTGCTAAAGATGCTTCTTCGCTGAAATTTGTGCTGTGGAATAAAGCGGGAGAAACGATCGCAGGTGTTACTTCTCAAGAGGCGATCGGCAAAAATGACTACGATATTTACCCCAAAGAACAAGCTGATGTTTTTACTGCTCAAGACAGGGAAATATTGACCGGTGAGCACAACCAATCTACTGTTAAAGACATAGGCGAAGAGCCGATCCAAACTCGCCACAAAGGTATGAGAATACTGCACACCCGCAAAGTGCCAATTCTCGACGCCACAGGCCGTCCTCAGTACGTTTTGGGGATTACTGAAGATATTACCGAACGCAGGCAGGTAGACGAAAGCGTGCGCCTCTACGACCAAATTGTCGAGAATATGCAAATTGGTTTGTACGTCTACCATTTAGAAAATATAGACGATGACAGCACTCTCAGGGCGATCGCATCCAATCCTGCAGCTACCCTATTTACCGGATTAGAAATGGCGGATGTTTTGGGTATGACAATCGACGAGATTTTTCCCCACCTGCGATCGAAAAATATTCCCCAAGCATTTGCTTCGGTAATTCGCACCCAGAAAGCCGTAGAAGTTGAAGATATTGAGTGCGATGAAGGGGGTCGAATAACTCGCGCTTTTTCTATTAAAGCTTTTCCATTACCCAACAACTGCGTCGGTGTTGCTTTTGAAAACATTACTGGTCGCAAGTGCCTAGAACTAGAACTGCAGGCGTCTTTGGAAAAAACCGAACGTTCCGAACAACTCCTGCGTACAGTAATAGACAAAACTAGCGACTGGATTTTGGCCAAAGACAAAAATTTTCGCTGTATTTTGGCCAACAGGAGTTTCGCTCAAGCGATCGGCAAAACAGTCGAAGAGATAATTGGCAAATCAGATTTAGAATTAGGATTTTCAGAAGAACTCGTGTTTGGGAATTGGGCCAGAAATATCCGAGGCTTCCGCACAGACGACTCTGCTGTACTGGCCGGCGAAATCATCCACAATCCCTGCGATCCGGCAACTCTTGCTGACGGTTCAGTACATATTTTTGATACCCAAAAACTTCCCCTGCGCGACGCTGAAGGTAATGTATTTGCAGTGCTAGCTTTCGCTCACGATATTACCGAACGACATGAATCGGAAGCAGCTTTGCGTAGAAGTGAATCCAGATTTAGGTCTTTGGTAGCTAATATTCCCGGAGTGGTTTATCGCTGGAGGTGCGATTTTTCGACTAATTTTATTAGCGATGCCGTTTACTTATTAACGGGCTACCATGCGGCAGATTTTATTTGGCTTTTGGACAGGAGATGCCGGACTTTTGCTAGCATTATTTACCCGGAAGATTTGGCCAAAGTAGAAGCAACTATTCGGCAAGCCATAGGAAACAAAGAGTCTTATAACTTGGAATACCGCTTGCTAGCAGCAGACGGCACGGTTAAATGGGTGTGGGATAAAGGTTCTCCTGTGTTCGACGCAGATGGAAACGTTTGCTATTTGGACGGGGTGATTTTTGATATTAGCGATCGGTACTACGCCGAGGAAGCATTGCGCCAAAAAACTTTAGAGTTAGAAGCTGTTTTTCGCGCTTTGCCTGATTTGTATTTTCGACTAGATGCTGACGGTATAATCGTGGATTATTTGTCAGGAACTTCTTCGAGTTTATACGTACCTCCCGAACATTTTATTGGTCAACGCATCACAGACATATTGCCACCCAATGTCGCCGGTCAATTTGCCCAAGCAATCTTTGAAATTTCCGCAACCAGAAATTCAATCGATATAGAATATTCGCTTTCCATGTCGGAAGGAGAAAAAACTTATGAAGCCCGACTGTTGCCGTTTAATTCCGATCAGATTATTATTCTAGCCCGCAATATTACCCAGCGCAAACAAGCCGAAGCTCAATTAAAACATAAAAATCGCCAGCTAGAGCAAACATTGAAACAATTAGGCAGGACTCAAGCTCAACTAATTCAAGCGGAAAAAATGTCGGGTTTGGGACAGCTAGTGGCGGGAATTGCTCACGAAATTAATAATCCTGTCAGTTTTATTTACGGTAATATCACTTACGCTAGTGAGTATGCCAAAAACTTGCTGGAACTGTGCAGTTTGTACCAGGAATACTACCCGGAACCTGTTGCGGTTATCCAAGATTTGGCAGAAGAAATAGAACTGGAATTCATGAAAGAGGATTTCCCGCAACTGCTGACTTCAATTCAAACGGGAGCCGATCGAATTCGCCAAATAGTTCTGTCTTTGCGTAACTTTTCCCGCCTGGAAGAATCCGATCTTAAGCGTGTTAATATTCACGAAGGAATAGAGAGTGCTCTGTTAATTTTGCAACACAAGATTAAAGAAAATGGTAGAAATCGTCCTATTCAAATAGTTAAAGAATATGGGAAATTGCCGCAGATACAGTGCTACGTGGGACAGTTAAATCAAGTGTTTATGAATATTTTAAATAATGCTATTGATGCTTTAGCGAATGTCAGGCAGAGGAAGTGGGAATTGGCGACTTATGTGGAAGAGGAAGGGCAAGATTTTGCTAGTTTACCTTTAAGTTGTGACACATTGCCTTGGATTCGGATTCGCACGGAGGTGTTGGAGAATAATCGGGTGGCGATCGTAATTTCCGATAACGGGTGTGGAATGGCAGAGTCTGTTAAATGTCGGGTATTTGACCCGTTTTTTACTACTAAACCAGTAGGCAAAGGTACAGGTTTGGGACTGTCTATCTCCTATCAGATTGTGGTGGAAAGACACGGAGGGACGCTGCAGTGCATTTCGGCGCCGGGAGAGGGAACTGAATTTGCGATCGAGATTCCAATTCGGCAGAGGTAATGAGTCATTGGTAAGTGGTAGTTGCACCATAAAAATGATAATCTAATTAAAGGTTGTAAAAGTCAGGAATATTAGCATGGTATACAAAAGCATACATACTTCTAATGCAGTTGCACAACCAATTAAAGATGATGAGGATGATGATGATTCCTACGTTGACTATTTTTATGACGATCCGGGGGCTCCGCCGGGAACTCTCGACTTAGAACCCGATGCGCCGCCTCCGGAGATTGTATTAATTGACTATTGCGAAACAGCCGCAACTCGCGGTAAATTGGCAAATCCTCAAGACGCTTCGGCCTATTTAGATACAGCATCTGTTTCTTGGGTTGATATGTTGGGGTTAGGAAACAAAGAAACTTGGCGCCAAATGGGTAAAGTGTTTAATTTGCATCTTATGGCTCAAGAAGATGTGGTTAATGTCCCACAGCGCCCAAAAGTTGTAGATTACGAAAATCACATTTTAATCATTGCCTGGATGGTGATACTTAAGCCGAATTCAGAGAATTTTCATAAAGAACAAGTTAGTTTAATTTTGGGGAAACATTACCTGTTAACTATTCAGGAAGAACCGGACTATGATTGTTTTGAACCCGTGCGCGATCGCATTCGTAAAGGACAAGGAACTATTCGCAAACACGGAGCCGATTATCTGGCTTATACTCTGTTAGATTCGATTATAGATGGCTTCTTCCCTGTATTAGAAGTTTATGGAGAGCGCATTGAAGAATTAGAGGATGAAGTGGTGGTGAACCCCACCCGCAAAACCCTGGAAAAAATCTATAAAATCCGGCGAGAATTGCTGACTCTGCGCCGCGCCATTTGGCCGCAGCGGGATGCAATTAATGTTTTGATTCGAGATAGCAGTGATTTGATTAGTCCAGAGGTGCGAATTTACCTGCGCGACTGTTACGATCACACAGTGCAGGTGATGGATATGGTGGAAACATATCGAGAGTTGTCTTCTGGTTTGATGGATGTTTACTTGTCTTCGGTTGGTAATAAAATGAATGAAATCATGAAATTGCTGACGGTGATTTCGAGTATCTTTATTCCTCTAACTTTTGTGGCGGGAGTATACGGGATGAATTTCAATACAGAGAAATCGCCTTGGAATATGCCGGAACTGAATTGGTATTTTGGCTATCCGCTTTGTTGGGCGGTGATGGTAGGAATCGCCTCTGGTTTAGTTTACTTTTTCTGGCGACGCGGCTGGTTTGATAATTTTTCTACTGTGAAAGATGACTCATTAAAGTAACCGAATTGAAGATTTGAGATTGGGGATTGAAGATTGAAAAATCCAAAATCCTTTTATGTAAAAAGGTTTCCTGCCCCTAGTTGAATCCCTGCCATAAATCCTGGCATGATAATTCCCAACTTTTGGGCCTCCAGATTCATCCGTGAGTGATTTTAAGGGGAGTTGCAGGGAAATTTAATTGTTGGGCGGGCTTTCGGGCCCACCGTACAAGAGTTTGAATAAACTGAGATGTTGCACCATTCTCGCTTAACAGGCTTTCCGGCCTGTTCCACAAGAGATGAATTTTATTGTGGAACAGGCCGGAAAGCCTGTTCATAAAAAGCTTATTGACAACAGTGCCAGATGTGAGAATAAACACAAATGTCCAAATTAAGTGGCCGACAAGTTAAAATATTCAATCTCAAATCCCAAATTGATTGACGAACGATCGCGTACAATAAATCTGGGGAAAAAGTAGGCGCAGGCGGTTGCGGATTAGCGAAAGCTTGTCTGAGGAAAGTCCGGGCTCCCGAAAAACCAAACTTGCTGGGTAACGCCCAGTGCGAGCGATCGTGAGGATAGTGCCACAGAAAGATACCGCCAATTAGTCATTAGTCAGCAGTCATTGGTCATTAGTAAGTAACTGAGGATTTTTGACTGGGAAGCAACCACTAATTTGGTAAGGGTGCAAAGGTGCGGTAAGAGCGCACCAGCAGCATCGAGAGGTGCTGGCTCGGTAAACCCCAGTTGGGAGCAAGGTCGGAGGAACTATGGTTGGTTTTTTACCAGTTCCGTTTTTTGGTACCGCTTGAGGCGTCTGGTAACAGGCGTCCCAGATAGATAACTGCCCTCGAAAACTGCTTGCAGTTGAGAGAACAGAACCCGGCTTATGTCCGACTTTTTCCCCCCCCATTTAATTAAAATTACCGCTTGGGAATCAGGTCAACAAATCCTTTCGACCTGTTTTATGTTGGGAAAGGTGTGCACTGCACACCCGGAGGAAGATTTTGGGTAAGGTGCACCATAAGCACCGGGAGGAATATTTAGTCTGTCAACTAATTTTTTTTTATTAATATGAATCTGATACCAGTTAAAAAAAATAATGCAACTTTTGAAAAGCTCCAAACCCGGATAGTCATCCGTGATTCCCACTTCTAAAATCTAAAATCTAAAATCTAAAATCTAAAATGGTATGATTTATCCGGGTCGCCAAAAGCAACTTGAAACATTAATTCAAAAATTGGGACTGACGAAGAATGCTTCGATAAAATGGCATCTCCTGGATTTAGCTTTGACTCATGCGAGCGCGTCAGCTAAGGCAAATTACGAGCAACTAGAGTTTGTCGGGGATGCAGTTGTGCGGCTGGCTGCGTCGGAATTGTTGTTTGAGATTTATCCTGACTGTACAGTGGGGGAATTTGCTGCTATTCGATCGATCTTGGTGAGCGATCGCATTCTTGCTAAAATCGCTGAAAGTTACGGGTTCGATCGCTATTTAATTGTTTCCAGCAGCGCCGCCGCAGACAAAACAGGCGCTGAACCCCGGCTGGCAGATGCTTTGGAAGCGGTACTGGCTGCGCTTTATTTGAGTACCCAGACGTTAGAATTAATTCGCCCTTGGCTAGATTCTCACTTTCAACGCCTAGCGGCGGAAATCCGCAGCGATCCGGCCCGCCAAAACTACAAAGCTGCTCTCCAAGAGTTGACTCAAGGCAAATACAAAACTTTGCCCAAATATAGCGTGCAAGAAACCGGGACAGTGCAGGGCGGGGAGGATCGTTTTACCGCAGAAGTTCTCATTCAGGGAAAGTTGGTAGCAGAGGGAAAAGGTCGATCGATCAAAGCGGCCGAACAAGCAGCGGCTCAGGCAGCTTTCAATAAATTAGTTGACAGTTGACTGTTGACTGTTGGCTGTTGACTGTTGACTGTTGACGGTTGACTGTTGACTGGTGTTATCAGTTATTGGTTATTTGTTAGCTGCTACCAATAACCCATAAGCAATAACCAATAACTACTGCCAACATTCAACAGTCAACAGTGATTTTTTTGAGTTAAAACATAGATAATAATAACAAAATATGCTATAATTACTGTGCGATTTTTGAAATTATAATTAATGAAAATCGGAATAGCTGTATTGGGTGCCGGTCGCTGGGGAGTTAACCTAATTCGCAACTTTCTCGAACATCCCAATAGCCAAGTTTTAGCGGTGGTAGACCCGAATCGAGATTCATTGGCGGCCGTTCAAAAACAGTTTAATCTGGATGCCTCGGTGATTCTAGCTACCGATTGGTCTCAAGTGCAAGCCTTGCCGGGACTGCAAGCTGTGGCGATCGCTACTCCAGCTTCCACACACTACACCCTCGCAGCAGCAGCGCTGAAACAAGGCTACCACGTCTTAGCCGAAAAACCCCTCGCCCTCAACCTGACTGAAGCAATAGAACTCTGTCAATTAGCCGAAAAACAGCAGCGGCAACTGTTCGTTGACCACACTTATCTGTTTCATCCAGCAGTCGATCGAGGCCAAAGAATTATTCAACAGCATCAACTCGGAAAATTGCGCTACGGTTACGCCCAGCGCACCCATTTTGAACCGGTTCGCCATGACGTTGATGCCCTGTGGGACTTGGCGATTCACGATATCGCTATTTTCAATACTTTGTTGGAACAAACGCCAATTGAAGTAAGGGCGATCGGCACTGTTTTTCCCAAGGAAGAAGGAAGTTCGGCAACGGATTCTGTAACGGATGTAACGGATGTAACGGATGTAAAGGATAGAAGGAACAAGGAAGAAGGAAGAGCGAACCAGGAAGAAGGAATAAATCCAGAAGCTGCAGAAATTGAAAATCAATTTGCTCCTTCACTGGTGACTACTAATCCTGCAGAAAAACTAGCAGATTTAGTTTGGGTAACGCTCACCTATCCCGACGGATTTCAAGCATTTATTCACCTGTGCTGGCTAAATCCCGACAAACAACGGCGCTTAACAGTTGTTGGCAGTTTGGGAACCTTGATTTTTGATGAAATGTCGCCAGAAACTTCCCTGATTTTGCAGCGCGGCAATTCAGATTGGCGAGGGGAAGAGAATAACTCTTTTGAAAGTGCGTTAGCGAAGCCCGCCCCTACGGGGGCTACGCCAACGAAGAGGATCGCGCCGCAGCCAAAAAGCATCAGACACCGCGAAGTGTTGAGTTTAGAACAAGTAGAACCGCTGAGGCGAGTGTGCGATCGCTTCCTCAACTGCGTGCAAACAAATACCCCCTGTCTTACCTCTTCGGGCGCGGCCTCCGTCGAATTAATCCGCATTCTCAGCACTTTGAGCAAATCCCTCGAACTCGGCGGACAGCCCCTAATACCATTTTAGATTTGAGATTTTAGATTTGAGATTGGGAAAATCAGTCCTCAACTTTTGAAATTTCCCTTTTCCGTTACTAAGTCCGGGCTGTGAAAATAAAAATTTGACTGCTGATTGACAGGCAAAGAAATCATCACCATAGTACCTTGATTCACGCCTGCGCTGTGCAGGGTAATGCTTCCGATCATAGATTCCATTATCCTTCGCGAGATAGCCAAGCCCAAACCGTTACCGCCAAACCTGCGAGTTGTAGAACCATCAGCCATCACAAAAGGTTGAAACAATTTCTGCTGGTGCTCGGGATCGATACCAATTCCTGTATCTTTAATTGTCACCACCACCCAATCGCTTTGACCGCTGGGACCCGTTTTACTTTCCCCACTGCCGTTAAAACTAGCAGAATTAGTCCTCGATTCTAGCCGCACAGATATACTAATGCTGCCCGACTCTGTAAACTTAACGGCATTGCTCAAAACATTTAAAAACACCTGTTTGAGCTTCTCTGGATCGGCATGAACAATAATCGGATCGTGAGGAGCTGGCAAACTTAACTTCAAGCCTTTTTCCTCAATTTGAGCCGCTTGCAAATCAATCGCGTCTTCAAGTACCTGAGTAATATCAACTACTTCTAACATCATGGAAAAGGTGCCGGCTTCTATTTTAGCAATGTCCAAAATATCATTAATAATATTGAGCAATTGCATGGACGAGTCGTGGGCGCGCTGTAAAAATTCCATTTCTTCATCTCGGTCATCGCAGTAGCCGTCCCGCACAATTTGAATAAAACCAATAATCCCGTTGAGCGGCGTTCTCAATTCGTGAGAAATATTGCCCAAAAATTCATTTTTTAATTGATTGGCAACTTGCGCTTCCTTGGTGGCGACTTCCAATGCTTTTGCCCTGGATCTGAGGCCCTGCACCATGCTGTTTAGTGCTTCTGATAGTTGATTAAATTCCCTAATTTGGAAATCTTGGGGCACTGTCTGCGACGCTTCCGTATCTACTTTCATGGCGTAGTCTCTCAGTTTTTCCACAGGACGCGCCAAGTCGCGAGACAGATATAAAGTCGCGATGATACTAGCAGCAACCAAACCTACAATTAAATTAAATAAAACTTGCTGAATTTCTTCCAAACCTGAGAGAGCGTAATCTAAACGAGAGACAGCTAAAATAATCCACTTGCTGTTCTCATGTGTAGTTGAAGGACTCGGGATAGCGGCGTATCCTGCTAGCAACTCTACACCATTTCTTTCAAAGGAAAATAGGTGGAGAAAAGCTGTTCCGCCGGCGATCGCCCTTTTGACAATACTTTTTAGTCGAGCGGCATCTGCCTCTTGGTCGATATTGCGGCCCACGCGGTTGACATTAGGGTGCGCCAAAATTGTCCCATCTTGGTCGATCGCCACCGTATAGCCGGCTAGAGAACCCTTGGGAGCGCTGGTTTGCACAGGCAAGGCAGACTGCAAACTCAAAGCATAACTCAACTGCAGGGTATTGCCCCGACGAATGTAAACAGGAGCGCTCAACACCAAACTCGCTTGGCTATCGGAGCCTTCTTTACCCGCATCGGGAAAATCATCAGCCCCCAAAGCCACCTTCTGATCGTTTGCTGTCGCCTGGCGCTGCGGAGGTAAGGACAGACTGATGTAAACGCTCTTGTCGTCCAGCAGCGTTTGCTGCTGCTGTACGGGCGGCCAAAATTTTGCCGGCAACGACTGAATCGGCTGCTGCCCGCAAGTGCTTGCTATCACTTGATTTGTCTTTAAGTTAGTCAATTGCAAGCAATCAACCTGCGCTGGCAACCGCTGCCCTAATTGCGCGATAAACTTTTGATAATCCTTCGGATCTACCGACTGCAACATCGAGCTTTCGGAAGCGCCGATCAGATTCGACTTCAGCGATTTCGCCCACTGTTCAATAGTGTCTGCTTTTCTGACTGCACTTTCTGTCAAGTTTTGACGAGCAGTTTCCAGAAGTGTCGAGCGTGCCTTGCGATAGGTAACATACTCCCCCACCAGTAGAACCGGTACGCTGAGCAACAAAATCCGCGACAGTAAAATACGGCGAAAGGAGGATTGACCTAACTTAACCATAGGAAATATCTAAATTAAGGTGCAACACCCAACAGCGACCATTACAGTGAAATAAACCAGACCGAAAGCGTGAATCTGTCTAGGAGGCTCTGCTGACTGGACAACACAGCTTCCGAACAACATTTAAACACAATTATAGAAGCCACTGTAGTAATCTCGATTCTAAGTGTGTGGACTTAAAGAGGCTTAGCAATTTGTTTGGCAAATGCCTGTGATTTCGGTCACACTTCCCTTCTCAATTCTTGGCTCGACTTGCGCCCCATCGCCCAGGGGCCCATTTTTCAGGCTGCAAAAAGCGTCGGGTGGACATACCACTGTTGCTGGAAGCTAGAATCGCATAGATGCACTCTGACACCCAAATTAACGGGCAAAAAGTTCTGTCTCCGGGTAGTGTACAGAGAGAATTGTGCTCGATCGGACTTTTTCTTTCCGAATGCCTTCGAGAGATGGGCCAGAGATGGGCGATGCGAGATTTGGCATCCTGTCAAAGATTTCTTTTGCCATCCGATTGATTCGGTGACAATAATTCACCGGTCAAACAAAAAGAATGAGACGATCGAGCTGTCGATCGACTCTGCCAACCCTAATGTGGGGAACCTTGGCCCAAACAGTGCACCCACGCTCCCTAAATTCGCGGTCTCGGCAATAATCTCCATAGCTTAATCGATGAAAAAAAACTTTAGCAATTATACGTATTATTACACAAACAACCGTCCGAGATATCATCACGCATATTTGATATCTGATACTTTTAATTCAGACAATCCCCGACAATCGGCAACAATCTGAATATAGCACACTCATCAGACAGGTCCCAGAGTATGGTGGTATCCC
>NZ_JAUBOX010000060.1:7055-49916 GCF_036700445.1 Microcoleus sp. T3_B1 | reverse complement strand
CCGTCCAAAAAGGACGGGCGGGACGCCCATCCCACAATAACAATTAAAATTGTAAGTTATTTAATTCGCGATCCTAACTTTGGGCGTTTTGATTTTGAAACCAAGGTCCCCCAAGCAGTTTTTATTGCTTTAAGTTTGAAAATCCGAACGTGAAATAGCCGTTTTCGGCTTTTTATCGGGCTCAGATTTAACACACCTTGACAGCGCTAGCGCTCAGCACCCTATGGTTAGACTTTTTGGATGACATTGTGTAAGCTGTTACGCACTTAATTTTTTTGCCCAAATGCTCGCTACAAGGACTCTAGGCTGCAAAATATTAATTAAATTTAGAGGGGTGTCAGCTTATCTTTAATAGGGCAGTGCTGGGTAATATATACTTGGATGCGGACCTGCTAACCTGAAATTTTTAATTTTAGATATCAAAGAACTGACTGATGGATTTAGACCAACAGATTCAAGCATTGATCGAAAAAGCTCCGCCCGACGGTTCGACGCCACAAATCTTAAAGGCGATCGCCCCGGCCCTGGTGTTAATTGCCCAACAGCTACAGCACCTCGAATACTCGATCCTGCAAGCGGTAGACCAAAGTTGGGCGATCGTGGTTTTGAGCAATCTCAAGCAACCGGGACGGGAGAAGAGGGTGATTTATGCTTGGAGCAGTATTAAAGATGCGTCGCAGGCTGCGGCTGCTGGGGGCGATCGCCTCAGACCGGTGGTTTTGCCTGTCACTCACCTTTTATTTCAGATGATAGCTCTTGAAGGTCTTGACAGCATTGTTTTTTTTGAAAGTCCCGGAAATCAGGAAGTCGGGACGGAAATCCCTCGCGAGCAAGTACAGAGTTTAATTAACGTTTACTTGCAACAGTATCGATCGGCTCCCCCGTCGGATATTGCCTAAAAACTCAATTTTCTATTATTAATTGGTAACAGGGCATTAGGCATTGGGAATTTCCCATTACCAATTCCCCATTACCAATAAAGTGTAACTTTTTCACCTCTAATAAAGTCTACTCAAAACGTATTCAGCCAAATCAATCAAAGCTTGACGGGACTCTGAATGGGGCAGCGCAGCTAAGTATTCGACGGCTTTCTGTGCGTGATTTGTGGCTAGTTCTCGCGATCGCTCTATGCCTCTAGAATCTTCTACCAGTGCCAGGGCCTGCTCTATATCTCCTTCTTGGGCAAATTCGCGTTCTATGAGAACTTCCAAGTAAGGTTTTTCTTCTAGGGCGAATAGTGCGGGTGCTGTCAGATTACCGCTTCTGAGATCCGAGCCTGCAGGTTTCCCCAAAGTTTCCGTGGAAGCGGTGAAATCTAATATATCATCTACTATTTGGAATGCCAAACCAATGTGCCGACCGTAGTTGTACAAATCGTCTGCTATTTCCGCTGAAACCTCGCTCAAACAGCCCGCTGCTTTGGAACTGTTGGCAATTAAAGACGCTGTTTTGTAATAACTTTTTTCGAGGTACGCTTCGATCGATAAACTGGTGTCAAATCCATTTAGTCCCTGTTGAATTTCCCCCTCAGCTAAATCCATAATCACTTCTGAAAGCAGTTTGACTACTGGCAGGTTGTCGAGATTTGCCAAATGCCAGGAGGATTGAGCAAACAGAAAGTCTCCCGCCAATACTGCCACTCGGTTGTTAAACCGACTGTGAACCGTCGGCACTCCCCGCCGCAGATCCGACTCGTCCACCACGTCGTCGTGCACGAGACTAGCTGTGTGGATCATTTCCGTGATTTCAGCGAGGCGGCGGTGTTTTTCCGTGATTTCGCGATCGGGCATAGTCGCCTTGGCCATCAACAGAACGATTGCGGGTCTCACTCGTTTTCCCTTTGTGCCGAATAAGTATTCTGCAGCCGCGTACAAGATGGGATGACGGGCACCCACTAACTGTTTTAAGTTTTCTGTCAACAGTCGCAGGTCTTCTTCAACCGAGGAAAATAGGAGAGTGCTAGAGATCATGGATACGCCGACTCAAGCCGTAAAGTAACAAAATTTTACAAATCATATCTTTATTTTAAGGTAATTCTCTGCAATAGAAAAGAAAAATCTAGGCGATCGGCAGTTATTTGTCATCTGCCACCCGATGGGAGTCACCCGCCTGCCAGAGGCGAGTAGCCGGCTGCCAGAGGGGTTGCCCCTATTGTATCGAATTGTTAAGGACACTGCCAAAAAATCTCTAAATCCCAGAAACCCTGTGTTATTATGGGTATTAAGGATTTAAACAATTCTATACATTAAGTACAGCCAGACTGGCAGGTAGCTTTTAGGTGCCTGTAAAAGTTTCGTAGAGCCAGCCTTGTTAGTCGATCGCAGCCAAAATTTCTGGGACAGATTTTTAGTTCCTCGCGACTAAAAGTTTTCAGAAGTTAAGAGTAGCGCATCTTATGTGCACGGTAGCTCAAAGCAGCTAAAGTGGATGGTTTTAGGCTGTTTAAGCATCTGTAAAGCAGTAAATCATTATTGATGACCGGGAACGGCTAAATGTTCCCGCAGGCTTGATATGGAAAAACAGCCTTCAGAACCAAGGCATGGTCTTGCGTGCTGACTTAATGTAGTAGGTCTTGAACTTGTCCTGCTCCTCCTCGTCCTTGACTTTTGGTTCTAATTATGATTTATCGTGATATTCCTCTAATTATTCCCATTCTGGCCGCCGGCTATGTAATGACTATTTATGTAGTGCTGATGTTGGCCGAACGCAGCACTAAAATAACTCGATTAGGCGAGTAGTGCACTGCTGGGCAGCCGAAGTCGGCAGCAGCGCCCTCGCTTCACCGTTGAGAATTCGGAATCCTCAATAATAACCCTGCCTTGAATGCTTGCGCGCAAAGGCAGGGTTATTTATTTACAATTGCGGGCACCGTGATTTTCTGGGCAGCTAGTTACTGCAACACGTAGCTACAGTTATCGATGTTCAATGCCAACAGCCTCTGAGGCAGAATATTATATTTAGTAGCAGCTTGTATCGCTCACAGCAAGTTTCATGTCAGGAAAACCCTGCCAATGTTCCGATAAAGCTATTAAATTACTCTCAAAAACGCTGAGTTTGAAGGTGTCGGTTATTGTGCCAAAAATCTCAATATTCCTATTTGGTAGGTCAAGAAATTACAGAAATAAAACGCGAAATTTCTGAATCTAGTACAGCTCGGCGTAAATACACAGACTATTAAACAGCCAAGACTTTACCCTTATATGTCCACTTAAAAGGTTTGGCCATTGTTTGATTAAAGTAGTTAATAAAATTGAGGATGCGATTTTTCAGATCGTACTCACTGGTGAAACTTGCTCTTTTAAGTAATTTCCGCACCAAAATGCGCTCACCAAATCTCTATTTGATTAAGCCACGAAGAATGTTTTGGTGTGTAATGGAAAACAATTTGATGTGTTGGGTCACTTAAAAAAACTGCGCGAGATTTCATAGATTGAAGTATGCCGCTTTTTCCCTTAATGCCGAGGTCGATATCTAAGCCTTCTTTTTCGGCGACCAAACGCACCAGTGATTCCGATTGGTGAGTATTCAGACAATCCATAATTAGATGCCATTTTTTGGCATCAGGGTCAGTTTCAATGATGTGACGAATATTCAGTAAAAAATCCGATTCTGTTCTCGAATCTCCGCAAGTTGGCTCGATTATCTTACCATTCGCAATATTGAAATTAGCGATCAAGGTCTGCGTACCATGACGAATATATTCAAACTCTCTTCTTGCAACTTTCCCTGGTCGCATTGGTAAGTCTTTTTCGAGACGCTCAATCGCTTGAATTCCTGTCATCTCATCAACCGATATAGTGTGTTCTCCATTTTGACTGCGTTCAATCGCAGTCAGATATAAGCCTGTAATATCTTTAACTTTTGCATCAAATTCTTCATCCACAGGGGGGGGTTAACCAGTAGCGCGAGGCGTGTGGTTTAATTTCTGCTTCTTCTAATAATCTGCCAACATGGCGGACTGATATACTTTCAATAATGCCTTGAAACATGATTTCCTCCGCCAGTTCTCTAGCTGTCCAGTGACTTATTGGTCGTCCATAATCGGACGGTGAGGAACAGGCTGCAAGCAAATAACTCGGTTACTTGTTCCATGCTAAATTTTACTGGTGCACCAACACGCTCTCGATCTTGTAATCTTTGCAAAATCGATAAGTCTTTTCCCTCGCTTTCCAACCATCGGTTTCGCCATAAGCGAGCCATCTGTCGGTTAATCTCTAGGCTTCGGGCTATTTCACGATGGTTTTGACCATCTGATGCCATCAGAATGATTTTGGCTCGTAGCACGATCTGTTGCGGCGTGTTGTGTCTCTTGCTCAACTGGTTAAGTTGATGACGCTCGCCATCGCTTAATTTTAATGTTTTAGGCATTAATAAGGCCATATATGACTCCTTTATCACCTACCGAAACTGGTCTAAACTAACTATGTTATTCTACCACAAATATAGTCTGTCTACTTACGCCGAGCTGTACTAGCAACCTGCTTGAGCAACTGAAGGAATCCATAAACTTGCACTGCAATCAAATATTTCATCAAAGGGTGCTTAGGAATGAGAATTAAATAACTTGCATTTTTTGTAGGTTGGGTTGAGGAACGAAACCCAACGCCACGCTTGATTGTTGGGTTTCGTTCCTCAACCCAACCTACGGAAGTTATTTCATCAAAGGGTGCTTAACTTGCTGAGTCAATCGATTTTAGATTTTAGATTTTAGATTAAAGAATTGAAGCCTTGACCCCACGGATAAATTCGGGGGGCAAGTTTCATGGGATACAGGTTTTTTATTTCACCGGTCCTGAGTCTGCTTTCGGAATGAATCCGGGGGCTTGTATCCTGGATGCTTTCGGTCAGGCAGATAGTCTCTGCCATTTATTCACAGCTTGCCAAAAAGAGCATCTGCTACACATAGAGCCGCAAAAGTTATTTTTGATGAAAAATAAATATTTTCGCTCTAACTGTAGGGAAGAAAAGTAATTGCCAATATTACTGACAGCCTTAAAACTATATTAAGTTTTGATTAAAAAAACTAAAACACAGAGTAGAAATTGTCAGAAATTATCAAGCTCCACTGCCTAAATTGTTGTCTGAGGCAGACGAACTCAAACAAGTTTCGATAAATCTGATGCACAATGCTTTACAAGCGATAGAGAATTGCCGAGTTTTAAAAGTAGAGGTGAGAGCAGAAAATCAGAGCCTGCTCGTCAGTGGCAACTGAATTACCCGGAAATTTGGCCCCGAATATTCGATCCGTTCTTTACCAGAAAACCCGCCGACGAAGGCAGCGGATTGGGACGGGAGATTGTTAAAAAAAGTGTGGAAAAACATTCGGGTAAAATAGAAGTAACATCAGTTATCGGTCAAAGGACGTGTATTGTGTCAATTTCGATCGCCATCAAGGGCGATCGCACTAAAAATCATACCAATGCGCGACTAAATAAAAATGCAACTCTAGACCGATGTCAAATCTCGATTGCGGTTAGCGTGTCGCGACTGTAAAATCGGAAATCTAAAATGGTATTAAGTCCCGGTTCCGCCTGCATCTATCCCCCTTGATTGGCCCATGTCAACAACAGTTTCTGATACCCAAAGCTTGCTAGAACAGGCGATCGACCCCAAACTACCTGTGCTGCCTCCAGACACACCCTTGAAAGTCGCAATTGCTGCCATGACTGAGGCGAGTGCCAGTTGCATTTTAATCGCGTTTGAGCAGCAATTGCTCGGAATTTTTACAGAAGGCGATGTTGTGAAAATAACTGCTAGCGGTATTTCGCTAGCAGGGGTGGCAATTTCTGAGGTGATGACTGAAAACCCGATCGCCCTGAACCTCGATCAAGCGGGGAATATCTTGAAGGTATTGAGCATATTGCGATCGAAAAGAATCCGTCATTTACCCCTCCTAGACGAAGGTGGCAACTTGCTAGGCGCTATCACCTGCGAAAGCATCCGTCAAATCCTCAAACCGGCAGATGTGCTGAAAATGTGGCGCGTCCAAGAAATTATGACTACACAATTAATAGTTACCTCAAGCAGCGCCTCAGTTTTAGAAGTCGCAAAACAGATGAGAACCCACCGGAAAAGCTGCATAGTCATTTGCACGGACAGCGACAACCAAAATCAGAAACCTGTGGGCATAATTACAGAACGCGACATTGTTAAATTCCAAGCTTCTGGACTAGATTTCGCAGATACTCCCGTCACCGCCGCGATGAGTTTTCCGCTGATACCGTTGCAGGTAAAAGCCACCTTGTGGCAGGCTCACCAGTTAATGCAGCAGCACGGCATCCGGCGCTTGGTGGTGGTGGACGAGGAAGGATATTTAGCCGGAATTGTGACTGAAAGTAGCCTGCAGCAGGTCTTAGATCCGGTAGAAATGCACGCAAATGTCGAGCTTTTGCAGGAAACACTTGCCGACAAAATTCAGGAGTTGAACAAAATGAACGAACAATTGCAAAAAGAAGCGTTGCGGAGAAGAGAAGTAGAGGAAAAGTTTCGGGTTTTAAATGATAATTTGGAAGAACAAATTAAACAGCGGACTTTAGAATTAATTAATGCCAACAGTCAGTTAAAAAAGGAAATACAAGACCGCACAACCGCTGAATCTGAAGTTCGCCGCCTCAACACCGAACTCGAACAGCGAGTTCTAGACCGCACGGTTCAACTAGCAGCCAGTAACGAAGAATTGCAGCAACAAATTAGCGATCGCAAATTGCTCGAAGAAAAATTGCACTTTTCTGAAAAGAAAGTCCGCGCCGTTTTTGAAGCGATGACCGACATCGTTCTCGTGCTAGACAGTCAGCGGAACATAGAAGTTTTGCCAACGAATGTGGCAGCGGCTTCTGAGCCTGATTGTGATATAGTCAGCTTGACCATAGAACATTTTTTTGACGACGACAACCCGGATGATTGGTGGGTGTTAGTTCAGCAAGTGTTAGAAACACAACAAACACTCAATTTTGACTACAGCTTAACAGTTTGTGGTCGCGAAATTTGGTTTTCCGCCTGCATTTCCCTGTTCTCAAAAGATGGAGTCATTTGGGTTGCCCGCAACATCAACTCCCGCAAAATAGCCGAGTCAGCGCTGTGCAAAAAAAATGCAGAATTATCTCATACCTTAGAAGAACTGAAGCGGACTCAAAAAGAACTCATTCAATCAGAAAAAATGGCAGCCCTCGGACAGTTAATTGCCGGAGTTGCTCATGAAATCAATTCTCCTTTAGGGGCGATTCGCTCTTCTGTGCAGAACATCGCCGACTTCTGGACCGAACAATTGCAGCAGTTGCCGATATTTTTTCAACAACTATCCCCGGAGCGGCGGCAGGATTTCTTTGCTTTGCTACACCAGTCCAGCCAAGAAACAGATACCTTATCTAGTAAAGAAAAACGTCAGTTAAAAAAACTTTTGCAAGGGCAATTAGAATCAGAAAACATTGACGACGCTGCCAGTCTTGCCTGTACTTTATTAGATATCGGCATCGGCAATAATGTAGAACCTTTTTTACCTTTGTTGAAAGACAGCCAAAGCCGAAATATTGTAGAAACCGCATACCAATTTGCTACAGTACAAAAAAGCACTAGAAATATTGCTACTGCCACAGATAGGGCAGCCAAAATCGTTTTTGCTTTGAAAAGCTACTCTCGTTACGACCAGTGGGGTTCCAAAGTAATCGCTAATATTACCGACGGTATTGATACTGTTCTAACGCTTTACAACTACCAAATCAAACACGGTGTGGAAGTCGTCAGAAACTATGGTACTAATTTGCCCCCGGTGCTATGCTATCCTGATGAACTCAATCAAGTTTGGACAAATTTGGTTCACAATGCTTTACAAGCGATGGGCAACAAAGGAGTGTTACAAATTGATGTCAAATGCCAAGCGAACGCAATATCAGTCAGTATTACCGACAGTGGCCCCGGCATTCCTCCAGAGATTATGCCGAGAATTTTTGATCCCTTTTTCACAACTAAACCTCCAGGGGAAGGCAGCGGTTTGGGATTAGATATAGTTCAAAAAATTCTGGACAAACACCAAGGTGAGATGCAAGTAGAAAGCGTGCCTGGTCAAACAAAATTTACTATCTCCTTGCCCATCGAAATTCCTTGATAGCCATAAAAAAAATAGGTAAATGCACCCATTCTTAAAATTTAATAGAAGTAAAATTTTATGCTGAAACCAGTAATTTTGTGCGTTGATGATGAAGTTGTGGTCTTAAATAGTTTAAAAATTCAGCTTAAAAAAGAATTTGGGGATGCTTACCTCTATGAAGTAGCAGAAAACGCAGATGAAGCTATGGAAATTCTGGAGGAAATTCAGAAAGAAGATGAAAGTGATATTTTGGTCATAGTATCTGACTGGTTAATGCCAGGGATTAAAGGAGATGATTTTTTGATTATGGTTCACCAAAAATATCCTAAAATTGTGAAGGTCATGCTGAGCGGGCAAGCAAACGAAGTAGCAATAGCACGGGTGAAAGAGCAAGCAAACTTGCACCGTTGTTTGTACAAGCCGTGGGAACGCCAAGAATTAGTAGAAACAATAAAATCTGGGTTAAAAAAAATATGAACCATAAACCTGTGATTATTTGCGTGGATGACGAACCGATAATTCTTGAAAGTTTGAAAATTGAGTTAAAAAAAACCCTGGGGGAAGAACATTTATTAGAAACCGCTGAAGGCGGCGAAGATGCTTTAGAGTTAATCGAGGAATTACTGGCTGATGGCTGCGAAATCGTAGCAGTAATTTGCGATTATCTGATGCCGAATATCAAAGGGGACGAATTGCTGAAGCAAATTCACAGAATTTCCCCAAAAACTATCAAAATTATGCTGACGGGGCAAGCAGACCTCGAAGCAGTGGCGAATACGATTAAATATGCTAAATTGTACCGATATATATCGAAGCCTTGGCAGTCAGAAGACTTGAAGTTGACGGTAAAAGAAGCCATCAATAGCTATTTTATGGAGAAGCAATTAGCGGAACAAAATGCTCAACTCCAAAAGCTAAATCAAGAATTGGAAACTTTAGTCGAGGAGCGGACTGCACAACTACGCTTGTCTGAGGAAAAGTTTGCTAAAGCTTTTCGTTCGTCTCCCAACCCGATTACTATTACCAGATTTAATGACGGTCGTTATTTAGAAATTAATGAGGCTTTTTGCCAGACAATCGGTTATTCTGCCGCAGAAATTCTCGATCGCACGGCGATTGATTTGAATCTTTGGGAAAATATACAAGCCCGCGCTGAGTTGTGTAAAATGTTAGATGAAAAACAAATTATTCTCAACTACGAATTTGATTTTCGCACTAAAACAGGGGAACTCAGAACCGGGCTACTGTCAGCAGAAATCATTGACATTCATGGCGAAACCTGCGTGATTTCTGTGATTCAAGATATTAGCGATCGCAAATTAGCCGAAGAAAAACTCCGATCAGTAGCGGCTTCTTTAGCAGCAGCGCAAAGAATCGCCCGTGTCGGTAATTGGGAATGCGATTTATCGACCAACACAACTACTTGGTCGCAAGAGTTATCTCGGATTTTTGGGATTGAGCCAACTCAGCCTGCGCCAACACTAACTGAGTTTTCGCAATACGTGCATCCCGACGATAGACAAAAGTGGCAAACAACGATCGACGCTGCTATTGCTAGCGGGCAATCTTACACTTTGGAATATCGAATTCTGCGGCCGGAACCGAAAATTGCTGCCGATAATTCCCCGTCACAAATAAGTGAAGGCGGCTTCATCCGCTACATCGAAGCCAGAGGAGAAGTAGTTGTCAACCAACAAGGGCAAGTGACAAAACTATTCACAACTTTGATGGACATTACCCCACGCAAGCTGGCAGAACTAGCCCTAGCAGAGAGCGAAGAAAAATACCGTCATTTAGTTGAAACTTCCCAAGATATTATTTGGTCTTGCAATGATCAAGGCCACATTACTTTTGTGAACCAAGCAGTTAAACAAATATACGGTTACGAGCCTGAAGAAATGCTTGGCTGTTCTTTTAGCGATTTTTTAGCTCCAGGAGAGATAGACTGGAAATGGGAACTTCAGCAGCGCTTACTGACAGGAAAAACTGTGTTTCAGTACGAAAATATAGTATTAGGAAAAGACGGCAGAAAGATTGATGTAACTACCAAGGCGATCGCGCGCATGGACGCTGAAGGAAATATCATCGGCACAACAGGCACTGCTAGCGATATTACCGAACGCAAACAAGCTGAAATAGTCCTGCAAAAAGCCAAAGAAGAAGCCGACAGAGCGAACAGGGCAAAAAGCGAATTTCTCTCGAATATGAGCCACGAATTGCGAACTCCCCTCAACGCAATTCTCGGTTTCAGCCAACTGCTAGCCCGCGACCCAGACCTCGGTGCCGACCAACAGCAATACTTAGGAATTATTACCCAGAGCGGGGAACATTTGCTCGTTCTGATCAACAATATTTTGCAAATGTCAAAAATTGAAGTCGGGCTGGTGACACTTAATAACAGCACCTTCGACTTGCACAAACTGCTAAAAAATACTGAAAATATGCTGAAGCTGCAAGCCGAAAAAAAAGGGTTGCAGTTAATTTTTGATTGCCCAGCCGACCTACCTCAATATATAGAAAGTGACGAAAGCAAGTTGCGACAAGTATTGATCAATGTAGTGGGAAATGCTATTAAGTTTACGACCGAAGGTGGTGTTAATTTGAGAATCAAACATGAGTTGTTGAAAACTAAAACTCATGGAGAGATGCCGCCAATTGACTGTTGCTGTTTGCTATTTGAAGTGGAAGACACTGGTTCAGGAATTTCTGCGGCAGAAATGGACAATTTATTTAAACCTTTCGCGCAAACTGAAAGCGGAAAAAAAGCTCAAGAAGGAACAGGTTTGGGCTTGCCAATCAGCAAGCAGTTCGTTAAGTTAATGGGAGGGAAGATGACGGTAACAAGCACCCCCGGTCGCGGCAGCATTTTTAGATTTGATGTTAAAGTTTCGCTCCCTAATGAAATGGAAATTCAGGTGGCTCAAACAGCTAGCCGAGTGGTCGGTCTCGAACCAGGACAGCCAGAATACCGGATTTTAGTTGTTGACGATCGCCTGGAAAGCCGCTTGCTGTTGGTCAGAATGCTGACATCGCTAGGCTTTGCGGTGCAGGAAGCTGAAAATGGCGTTCAAGCTGTGGAAATGTGGTCGAGTTGGGAACCTCATTTGATTTGGATGGATATGCGGATGCCGGTGATGGACGGTTACGAAGCTACTAAACAGATTAAAGCGCATTTGAAAGGTCAAGTAACGGTGATTATTGCTCTGACTGCAAGTGCTTTTGATGAAGAGCGATCGGTGATTTTGTCTGCTGGTTGCGATGATTTTGTAGCGAAGCCTTTTCGGGAGCAAGTGATTCTGGAAAAGATGGCTAAGTATCTGGGAGTCCGCTATGTTTACGATCGAGAAGCTTCGCTAAGTTATGATGCTGCGGTGTCCGCCGAGGTTTCCACGGCAACTGAAACGGCTGATTTGCCTTTTACGCTCAATACTTCATTTTTGGAAGCGATGCCTGCTGAATGGGTTGATGAATTGTATTCTGCGGCCGATGCGGTTGATAACGAGGAGATTTTTCGGCTGTTGTTGTCGATCCCTCCTATTAATGCTAGTTTCGGCAGCGCGATCGCTGATTTGGCGAATAACTTCCGGTGCGATCGGATTATCGATTTGATTGAGGAGTTTAGAAATTGTTGAAGGATGAAAGAAGAAGGGATAATAGGGGCAGGTTCAGGATTATTGATGATGTAGGTCGATCGCCTAGGGAGCATCTCATATTTGTAAAAATACTTCTTCTGGCTCCTTCCTTCTGCCTCTTTCCTCCTGCCTCCTGCCCCGCAGCTTCGGGCCTCAAAACTCCAATTTCTAGCTTAGCTGCCAAAATGAGATGAGCCCCTTTAATCTCCCATCTCAAATCTTAACTAGGATAAGTTGTGTAAATATAAAATGAGTTGATTGAGGATGGAGTGCTATAATGACTTTTTAACCAGTTTTCAGCATTTCAACACTTCTTAAATTAACAAAAAATAACCAGCGATGACCAACAATCACAGAGAAGAAAATAAAGGCAACATATTAATTGTTGACGATACTCCCGAAAATTTGCAAGTTTTATCAGCAACGCTGTGCGATCGGGGCTACAAAGTCCGCGGCGTAATTAGCGGCAAAATGGCAATCAGAGCCGCGCGATCTGGTTCTCCAGATTTGATTTTGCTGGACATCAAAATGCCGGAAATGGACGGCTACGAAGTCTGCACGCAGCTCCAGGCAGATCCGAAGACATCAGAAATTCCCGTTATTTTTATCAGCGCTTTAGATGAGGTATTGGACAAATTAACCGCATTTCAAGTGGGAGCGGTAGATTATGTCACAAAACCGTTTCATGTAGCAGAAGTTTTAGCGCGAATCGAACACCAACTGACTATCCAAAGACTGAAAAAACAATTAATCGATCGCAATAAAGAACTGCAAGAAGAAATAATAGAACGCAAAAAAGCCGAAGAAGCAGCGGCCGCTGCATCCCTCGCAAAAAGTCAATTCGTTGCCAACATGAGCCACGAATTGCGGACTCCCCTGAACGCCATCCTGGGTTTTACCCAAGTCATGAGCCGCGACTCTTTGCTCAGCCACGAAAATCTCGAAAATCTCCGAATTATTAACCGCAGCGGTCAACATTTGCTGGAACTAATTAACGATGTTTTAGACTTGTCGAAAATAGAAGCAGGGATAATTGCCTTAGATGAACGCAGCTTTGACCTTTATCTACTCCTCGACACTCTCGAAGAAATGTTTCAAATCAAAGCTGAAACAAAAAAAATGCAACTGAGATTTTCCGTCGAGGCTAATGTTCCCCAATATATAAAAACTGACGAAAAAAAGCTGCGCGTCTGCTTAATTAACCTGCTGGGAAATGCCATGAAATTCACTCCCGAGGGGGGCAGTATTTGGCTGCGCGTGAGCGTGGAAAGCAACCAGCCGCAGTCGGTAGAATCGGGAAGTTATCCTAACTATACGTCGCTCGAACCATTGTTAATTTTGTTTGAAGTTGAAGACACGGGAATTGGCATTGCAACAGCAGAATTTGATACTTTATTTGAGGCTTTCGTGCAAACACAAGCCGGGAGAAAAGCGGCTGATGGTACGGGATTGGGTTTGACAATTACTAAAAAATACGTGCAGATAATGGGCGGGGATATTAGGGCCAAAAGTGTTGTAGGTGAGGGAAGCAGTTTTAAATTTAATATCCGAGTATTTGCCGCTATTTCGTCTGAAATAACAGTGGCGACATTGCAGCGGGTGATCGGACTAGAAGCAGATCAACCAATTTATCGGATTTTAGCAGTAGACGACAATCCAGACAATCGGCTGCTGCTGCTTAAAATGTTACAACCAATTGGTTTTGAAGTCCGAGAAGCGGAAAATGGCTACCAAGCTGTTGAACTTTGGGAAAGTTGGCAGCCTCATTTAATTTGGCTGGATACGCGAATGCCAGTAATGGACGGTTTTGAAGCTGTCCAACGAATTAGATATAAAGAGAAACAAACTCAGTGGAAAACTGTAATTATTGCTCTGACTGCTAGCACTTTTGAGGAAAGAAAAGACGAAATTATCGCCGCAGGTTGCGACGATTTTGTGCGAAAACCTTTTCAAGAACAAATCCTCTTTGATAAGATGGCTTGCTATTTGGGAGTGCGCTATCTTTATCAAGAGTTGCCCCAGCTCCCAGTCGGGGCTTTACGGCGTTATTGTGTGAAGGAAAAACCCGATTCATTTTTCGGAGGGCTGCTGGCTCAGATGCCTCAAAGCTGGGTGCAGGAACTCTACGACGCCGCTAATGATGTTAATGAAGAGCTAGCGATTCAACTTGTCGATCGCATCTGGGAAAGTCATCCAATTTTAGCTGAGGCTTTAAAAGATTTGCTTGCCGATTACCGACTCGACAAGATAATGGATTTAACTCAATCGAGTTTAAAATAAATGGATAATAGCGAAATTAAAGTATTGGTGGTTGATGACCAACCAAGCAATCTGCGGTTCTTATCCAAACTGCTAACATCCCAGGGGTATCAAGTTTACCGAGCTATTTGCGGGCCACTGGCGTTGCATGTTGCGATCGCCCATTGCCCGGATTTAATTTTGCTCGACATTAGAATGCCGGAAATGAACGGTTATGAAGTTTGTCGGAGACTGAAAGCGACACCAGAAACCGAACAAATTCCGGTAATTTTTTTAAGCGTCTTAGATGAAATGAATGATAAATTACAAGCTTTTCGAGTAGGAGGCGCCGACTATATTACTAAACCATTTCAAGTAGAAGAAGTTTTAGCGCGCATCGACAAGCAAGTCCGCTTGCAAAAACTGCAACAGCAATTAAAAGAGCAAAATTATCAACTGCAACAGTCACAGTCGCTGCTTGCTAGCATATTAAATAGTTCCTTAGACTGTGTGGTGGCTTATTCGGCTGTCCGCGACAGTGAGGGAAATATTGTAGATTTCCAGTGGCTCTTGATCAACCCTGCCGCCGAAAAATTTTATGGGCTGCTATTCAATGACATAGTTGGCAAGAATTTGTTATCCCAAGTTTCCCAAGTTAGCAATAACGGGTTATTTGATTTGTATGTTTCTGTAGTAGAAACAGGAGAAACTGTAGACCAAGAAATTTATTACGAACAGGAGCGAGATACAATTGTTTGGCTGCACATTGTGGCGGTAAAATTAAACGATGGTCTGGCAGTAACATTTCGTAACATCACCGAGCGCAAACGAGCAGAAATTGCCCTACGAGACAGCGAAGAACGCTTCCGCGCGATATTCGAGCAAGCAGCAGTCGGCATAGCTAAAACCGCACTTTGTGGTAAATTTATACGGGTAAATCCCGGCTTTTGTCAAATAGTCCGCTATGCAGAATCGGAATTGTTACAGCAAAATTGGCAGGCAATTACTCACCCGGATGACAGAGAAGCGGACAGAGAATACCTGCGCTCGCTGTTATCCGGGAAGATTCAAACTTTTTCTGTGGAAAAGCGTTTGGTATGCAAAGATGACGCAGTGCGCTGGGCAAATGTTACTGTTTCGGCAATGCGCGATGTCAAGGGGACGCTGCAGTATTTGATTTGTGCGATCGAGGATATTTCCGAACGCAAGCTGGCACAAGAATTGCTGCAAGAGAGTTTAGACACTCAAACCCGCTACGCTCAAGAATTAACTCGTTCTAATGCCGAACTAGAACAGTTTGCTTACGTGGCTTCTCACGATTTGCAAGCGCCTTTGAGTACGATTGTCGGCTACGCTCAACTATTAGAAAAGCGCTGTCACAACCAACTTGATGCCCAAGGGAATAAATTTATCCGCAATATTGTTAACTCTTGCGGGCGGATGCAGGGGCTGATTGATGACTTGCTGGAGTATTCGCGGGTAGGTCGCAGTGAGAAACCTTTTGATGTGATAGATTGCAATCGGGTTTTTGAGGATGCTTGCGCTAATTTGCAGTTGGCCATCCGCGAGAATCAAGCTTCTGTTACTAGGGGGGATTTGCCCAGGGTAAAAGGTGACAGTTTTCAACTGCTGCAACTGTTTCAAAATTTAATTGGTAACGCCATTAAGTACCGCAGCAGTGAGGCGCCGGTGGTGCAGGTGGACGCTTCGTGTCAGGAGGATAGCTGGGTGTTTTCAGTGCAGGATAATGGTATTGGGATTGCCTCACAGTACCATCCGCGAATTTTTCAGATTTTTCAGCGCTTGCACACCCAAAAACAGTATTCGGGAACTGGTATCGGTTTAGCGATTTGTCAAAGAATTATCGATCGGCACGGCGGCAGCCTTTGGGTAGAATCAGAACCCAATCGAGGCTCGACTTTTTATTTTTCTATTCCTATATCAAAGTAAAGTCAATCGATTTTAGATTTTAGATTTTAGATTTTAGAATTGAAGAAAGCGACCCCACTGATAAATCCGGGGGCTGGTGATATCGATTTGAGATTTGAGATTTGAGATTTGAGATTTGAGATTTGAAGAAAGCGACCCCACTGATAAATCCGGGGGCTTGCGATCAGGATTCGGAGCTTGTTTCTCGCTCCACGGATGAATCCGGGGGCTTGTCAGCAAATTGCTTGATTGTCACCCGTCCTTTACTTAAGCTTTAAATATCTTTATCTGTTCTTTACAAAAATGCTTATAAAGTGTAGCATATTCACTGATGACATCGAGCTAAAAATCTATCAACATAAATCTATTAGCTCTATCCTTATACAACTTATAAATCAGCGGTGCGCGCAAGACTTGTTAATTTTTTTCAACTGTATCCAGAGCATCTTGCTTTGGGATGCAATAGTTTCCCTAGTAGTTCGCGGAGAAGGATTTGTGATGTGTTTGCAGTTTGCCGGTTCTGGGACAGACTGCCAAGTGAAACAAGCATGATTCGCAAACCTTTGCAAATGGAGAAAAACGGTAAATGGCTGCAACACAATTTCAGTGTCCTCAGCCCAATTTACCGGATGATGGCAAGAGATTCTTTGCAGGTAATCAGACACGGCTCAAAGTCCCGCAACCTCATAAAAGACGTTCCTAGTGAGGCAAAGCCGTGAATTATCAAAAGAAAAAATTTACTCTTTTAATAGCAAACGATGACGAGGACACGCGCTTTTTGGTGGAGGAAGCACTGCGAGAAGTTCGATTAGCAATTACGAGCGAATTTGTGGAAAATGGAGAACAAGTCCTAGACTACTTATACCGTCGCGGTCAATATCTTGGTAGCAGCAATTGGCATCAGCCAGACTTGATCCTTTTGGATCTGAATATGCCGAGGCTGGACGGGCGAGAAACACTAACTTCGATCAGATCTGACCCCCATTTGCAACAAATTCCGGTTGTAATGCTCACAACTTCCCACTGCAGAGGAGATATCTTGCTTTGCTACCGCTTGGGAGCCAATTCTTTCATATCCAAACCAGTAACTTTTGAAGGCTTGCTTGAAGTAATGAAGACTTTATGTGAATATTGGTTTGAGATCGTTTCACTCCCGCCGGATATGTAAGCATTAATGGAGCGCTAAATGCCTAGTTTGAGTGTATAGTGAATTTGATCGGCCGAAATATTGGCCGATCGCAAGTATCGCTATCAAAACAAAAAAGTTGCTTTCGACGCGCTCCGAAGGCTATAGTTGTGTTAACACGTCACCAATGTCTGAAAATTTTGTTGGTTGAGGATGACCTCGGAGCTCCGACAATGATCGAAGACCTTCTAGGGTCATTCAGCGAGTCTCTATTTCTGCTCCAAACTGTTAAGTCTCTGGAGATAGGAGTTGGGCGTCTGGAAGTAGACAAGTTTGACGCCGTACTATTAGATTTGTCAGTGTCAGACAGCTTGAGGGGAAGCGAGGATCTCGCAGTTTTGAAAGGGCGATGGCCCACATTGCCAATTGTGGTGCTGACAGATATCAGCGATGAAAATATGGCCCGGTCAGTATTGCGCTGGGGCGCTCAAGATTGTTTGGTAAAGGGAAGATTTCACAGAACTCTGCTGGTGCGGGCAATCCATTACGCGATCGAACGCCAGCAAATCGAAGAACAATTGCGGCAGCAGGCTCTCCGACAGCGCCTGTTGGGGAAAATGATCGAACATATTCGATCGTCAATAGATCCGGCAAGTATTCTCCAAAGTACCGTTGCAGAAGTGCGCCAATTTCTCCAAACAGACCGCGTTTTAATTTATCGCTGTCAGGATTGGGTGTCTCAATTGGACGGGGAAGAGCAAAAAGGTGCGATCGTCGCAGGTGACGGTTTGCCAGAAGGTTATATTGAAAACCCAAATATTAGTGCTGCTTTGGCAGTATCCTGCTTTATTTTAGTCGAATCCCAGTCGGTACAAGCAATAGCAGATGTCAGCACTGCCCCCTTGGCTGGCAGTTGCAAAGAATTGTTGAGAGATTGTGAAATTGCAGCAGTTATAAGCGTACCAATTTGGCAATCAGGCGACTGGGAAACGGCAAAAGAAACACAAGAAGCCACTGTTTGGGAAGTCGAGAACAATCAAGATGCAGCGGAAAATTATATCTGGAACCAGGCGAGTGGCAAACCGCAGGCGCACAGTAAAAATTTGCCGGATTCGATCGCAGAAAATGGCCATAGTTTGTGGGGAATGCTGACAGCATACAATTGCTACGGTGTCAGGGAATGGCAGCAGTGGGAAATAGATTTTTTAGAGCACTTGGCAAATCAAGTGGCGATCGCGATCGAACAATCTCAACTTTACCGCAAGCTAGCAATAGCCAATCAAAAATTGCAGCAACTGGCAACTACTGACGGACTGACTGGCATTGCCAATCGCCGCCAGTTCGATCGCATTTTGAGCTTAGAGTGGCGCAGATTGGCAAGAGAGGAACTGCCGCTGTCTTTAATTATGTTTGACATCGACTTTTTTAAACTTTACAACGAGTTTTATGGGCATCTCGGCGGGGACGATTGTTTGCGCCAAGTTGCGGGGGCGATCGCCAGCGCCACCAACCGGGCTGGGGATTTGACTGCCCGCTACGGTGGCGAAGAATTTGCCCTAGTGCTGCCCAACACCAGCGCCCAAGGGGCAAACGCTGTCGCCCGGAAAATTTGCGACGGCATCGCCTGCTTGAAACTGCCCCACGCGCGATCGTCGATCGGCCCCTACGTTACCCTCAGTTGTGGCATTGCGACAGCGATTCCTTCTGCCCAGGAATCTCCCACCACCCTAATTCACAGCGCTGACAGCGCCCTTTTTCAAGCCAAAAGCGAAGGCAAAAATCGCATTTGTCACGCCAGGAGTAACTCGGAATCTGCCCCGATTTTTATGTAAAAGTTGAAGGTAATATCATTTCCGGTAACACCAGAATGATGTTGACTGTTGACTGTTGACTGTTGACTGTTGACTGTTGACTGTTGACTGTTGACTGTTGACTGTCAACAGTGAAATCGAATTTACTATTCCGATGCTAACGGATTTGATATAATTGGTAATTTGTAATATCGTGTTTGATTTTTCACTCACAACGGTATTTGATATTACTGAGATGTTGCACCCTTCTCAATTACTTGTTGAGGAACAGGCTTTTCGGCCTGTTCCACGAGAAAATTCACTCTTTGTGGAACAGGCATCTTGCCTGTTATTTTGAAGGGTGCAAGAGCTGAGATATTACCCATTTCCGCATTTGATATTACTGAGATGTTGCACCCTTCTCAATTACTTGTTGAGGAACAGGCAAGATGCCTGTTCCACAAGAAAATTCACTCTTTGTGGAACAGGCCGAAAAGCCTGTTCTTGAGAATCGTGCAAGATGTGAGATAGTAACCATTTCCGCTTCCTAATTTCCAATTACCAATTGCTAATTATTGCCCCAAATTTGAATTCCTACCAGTTAAATTCGGCCGCACTGGAATTTCAATCAAAAACTCCGCGCCCTCTCCCGGTGTCGAAATACAACTCAATCTGCCACCGTGGCGATCGACTATAATCGAGTGAGAAATCGACAATCCCAAACCCGTACCCTTGCCCACAGGTTTAGTCGTGAAAAACGGGTCAAACAGCCTCGATCGCACTGACTCCGGTATCCCCTGCCCGTTGTCGGCAATCGATACCGCTACGAAGTCGGCAGCCGCCTGATAACTGCGAATAGCGATCGTGCTGGGATGTCGATCGCACTCCTCGATCGAACGCTGCTTGTCCCGTTCTTCCAAAGCATCGATCGCATTAATTAAAATATTCATAAATACCTGATTCAACTCGCCCGGAAAACATTCAATTTGTGGCAAGATTTGGTAATCTTTAACTATCAGAATTTCTCCTGGACTGCTGTGAGATTTTAAGCGATTTTGCAAAATCATCAAAGTGCTATCAATTCCTTCGTGAATGTTAACCGCCTTCCCTGCGGACTCGTCCAATCGGGAAAAATTACGCAACGATTTCACGATTTCGACAATTCGCTCGGTTCCTACTTGCATCGAATTAAACAATTTCGGGAAATCCTCAGCAATATAAGCCAAGTCTATTTCCTCAATTTTCTGCAAGACTTGGGCGGGAGGATGAGGACAGTAATGCTGGTAAACTTTAATCAATTCCAGCAAATCTAAAGTGTAATTGCGAGCCGGATTGAGATTGCCGTGAATAAAGCTAACAGGATTATTAATTTCGTGAGCAACACCAGCAACTAACTGACCCAAGCTCACCATTTTTTCATTTTGAACGAGCTGAGCTTGAGTCGTTCGCAGTTTGTTAATAGCTGCTTCTAACTCTAGCGCTTTTGAACGTTCTCGCGCTTCCGATTCCTGCAAAGCTGACTCGGCTTGTTTGCGATCGGCAATTTCACTTTGTGCTTGCTCAAACAGCATTGATTGCTGGATCGCGATCGCCAACTGCACGCTAATTTGTTTGAGACACTCGACCTCAATTTCCAGCCACTGGCGAGGGCCCGCGCACTCGTGGGCAATCAATAGCCCCCACAACTTCTCGCCTTGCAAAATCGGCACTACCAAATTAGCTCGCACCTGAAATTGACTTAATAAATTAAGGTAGCACTGGGAAAGACCAGCTTTGTAAATATCATCTACAGGTACAGCGCGACCGTGTTCGTAAGCAGAAGCATAGCTGTATTCAAAGCAGGGATCGTTAATAGTTAGTCCCTGAATCGATCGCCACTTTTGGCCCACCGACTCGACAGTTACAAAACCGCTCCTATCGGGATTAAAGCGATAAATTATTGTCCTGTCTGTTTGCAAAAATTGCCGTACTTCAGCCACAGCTTTTGTCAAAATTTCTTTTAAATTGAGAGAAGAGCGAATGCGTTCCAGCATCTCTACCACCAAGCGTTCTCGCTTTAATTGCTGGCGCAAGATAGCCTCGGCAAGTTTGCGAGAGCTAATATCTTCAATCACAGCAATTACATAGCTAGGTTCCCCAAACCCATCCCGCACTAAAGATACAGTCATATTAGTCCAAACAAATGAACCGTTTTTGCGAATAAAGCGTTTTTCAAGGGAATAATTAAAAATTTCCCCAGCTAACAGTCTGTCGCGCGACTCGGCATCTGCTGCTACATCTTCGGGGTGAGAAATCTCCCCAACATTTCGCGATTTCAGCTCCAATTCTGAGTATCCCACAATATTGCAAAACCCTTGATTTGCATTCAAAAATTGACCGTCGCGCCACACTTTAACAATGCCAATCGCCGCTTGTTCAAATACAGCGCGAAATCGCTGTTCGCTTTCTTGTAAAGCAATTTCTGCTTTTTTGCGATGGCTAATGTCCATTGCCGTGCCAAACAGCCGCACCACCTGACCCAACTCATTTTTAATAGCTTGTCCTTTAGCGTTAACGTGCCTAATTTCTCCTGATGGGAAATAGATGCGGTGGTCGATATCGTAAGCTGTTCCTTCAGTCACTGCTTTTTGTACAACTTCTGCGAACCTTTCTTTGTCATCGGGATGAATTTGCTCTAAAAGTTCTTCCATTGTCGGTGGCAGATTCAATTCTCGACCATAAACTCGAAACAGTTCTTCCGACCAAGTAATAAGTCCTGCCTCCCTATCGAATTCCCAATTGCCGATGCGGGCTATTTTTTGCGCTGCTTGCAACTGTTCGGCAAGTAGTTGCAGAGATGCGATCAACTGCGTTTTTTCGGCTTCTGCTGCCACGCGGGCGCTGATATCTTTGTGAGTGCCCGTTATCCGCAACGGCGCACCCCATTCGTCGTACTCGACTACCTTGCCCATTGCCAGAATCCACTGCCAATTGCCCGCTTTGTTGAGCATCCGAAATTCAAATTCATAAATCTCAGTCTCACCTTCCAAATAGGAATTTAAACATTCCATTACCTTCCCTCGGTCTTCTGGATGCAGCAAACTTTCCCAACCTTTGAGGTTGTTTTCAATTTCGGTTTCTGCGTAGCCAAGCATTGATTTCCAATGAAAATCGAAATAAGTTTCGCCAGTAGCTATATTCCAATCCCACAGCCCCAAAGAGCTGCCTGAAACCGCCAACTGCAATCGCTCTTGACTGAGTTTTAATGCCGATGCGGTGCGTTTTAGTTCTGTGAGGTCGGCAATTATGGCTATCATTCCTATCGGTTGACTAGCGCTATCTTTAATGCAGTTAGCTCGCAAGAAAGTTTCTATGATATCGCCATTTTTACTCTTGATTTCAATTTCACTGTCCCAGGAAAAACCTTTCCGCAGCCCCCTAAATAACTTTCTCAAATCTTGAGATTTGGGGTACATTACTGCTGGGCCGCCGGCATTATTTAGTTCCTCAACTGTATAGCCGTAGCGCTGAATAAATGCTTGATTGTGATAAATGGAATAACCGTCCAAATCGGCGATCGCGATCGCATCACTAGCACTGTCTACAGCTTGAGTTACCAGGCACAGAGTTAGTTCGGCTTGTTTGCGATCGGTAATGTCAAAAATCGCTCTGTCGAGCCACAAAACTAGCCCTTCTATATTGTAAGTTGGCCTACCTCTTTCCGACATCCACCGCACCGCCCCGTCAGCGCGAACAATCCGGTATTCTAGATTGTACGGCTGTTTCGACTCTACGGCTGCGCTGATTTGTCGATCGACCATTTCCTTGTCTGCCTCGTGGACAATTGTCGCAAAACTCAAGCCGTTGTTGCCAATAAAATCCCCAGCAGGATACCCACTAATTACCTCAATTTCATCGCTAATAAATACCATCGTCCCCTCAGCATCGTACAAGCTGCGGCAGATAGCGCCGGGGATATTCTCAACGAGCGATCGAAATCTGGCTTCGCTCTCCCGCAAAGCTGCTTCTGCCTGTTTTAAATCAGTAATATCCAGCACCATGCCTTCCCAAACTATATCCCCTTCCTGCCCTATTTCAGTCGGACAATCAACTCGTTCCGGTTTCGACGAAACCCCTTGCATCCACTTAAGTTTTCCCGACGGTAAAATCGCGCGCCATTCCTGCTGCCAGGGCTGCATATTTGCCGCAGAAACAGCAAGAGATTCTTCAATTTTTTGACGCTCATCTGGATGAAGAAAACTAAAAAGGAGTTGAGGATTCTGCTGAATATTTTCGGGTTCCAATTCAAATAAATCGCGGCTGCCCGAAGAAATATAAGGAAAACTTTTTTTGCCGTCGATTGAGAGACGAAATTGATAAATTATTCCCGGTAAATTGGCAGCAAGTTGCCGCAGTCTAGCTTCGCTTTCTTGCTGCGCTAATTGTTGGCGCCTATCCTGAGTGATATCTCGAATTATCCCGACGAGAATTTTACTGCCATCGGTATTTTCAAAGACAGTTTTTTTAGTAGACAAAATGTGCTTTGCACCGCTGCCGTCCGTAAATATTTCCTCGCTCTCGTTTTCTTCCCCCGTCCTAAAAACTTGTTCGTCATTCTGCCAAAAAATCTCAGCTTCTTGTTTTGGGAAAAAGTCGTAATCCGACTTGCCCAGCAGTTCCTCGCGCTGCTTGCCGAGCAGCTTGCAAAAAGCATTATTTAACAGTATCCAGCGGTGATCTTCGTCCTTGACAAAAATGGGATCAGCCAGTGCATCTATCGTATAATTCAAAAACTTTTTACTAGCTTCCAGTTCGGAGAGTGCTAAAATTTTATCCGTAATATCGTGGATAGTTCCTGTCGTCCCCTGTGGCGCGCCGTCCCAGCCCAACATAAAAAATTCTTGCACTTCCACCCACCGAATTTCGCCATTTTTGGTAATATATCGACTTTGATAACAACAGGATGTTTCTTGATTTGGTTTCTGACCTCTAAACGAATTTAAATATTGGTATTGATCCTCAGAATGAATGTAACTCAAACAGGAAGTTCCTAAGCTTTCATCAACGGTAAATCCGGTAATTTCCGTCCAAGCTGGATTTAGAAAAGTCCAATGGCCCGCAGTATTTGTTTCAAAAACTACTTCTTTGATATTGCCAACAACCTGCTGGTATTTTTGTTGACTTTTTTGCCATTCTGCTTGCCGTTTCTGGCGGGCGATCGCGCACCTAAGCGTCCGTACCAGCAGCCGGCTGTCTACCTGTCTTTTCACCAAATAATCTTGGGCGCCGGCGGCAATTAACTCGACAGCCAGTTCTTCGTCATCTGCGGCTGTCAGAATGACGATCGGAATATTTATACCGCAATCTTGCAGTCGGAAAAAAGTATTAAATTTTAGGCTGTCAGGAAGTGAAAGATCTAATAAAATTACATCAAAAATTTTGTCGCTTAAAATTTCAATCGCTTCCCGGAGGCGAACTACATTGGTGACATCAATTGATAGTCCTAGTTGGCCCTCAGACAGCAGTTCTTGAATGAGTTCTGCATCTTCTGCACAGTCTTCTACTAAAAGAATTTTTAAACCAGGCGTTAAAGTTGACTCAAACACAGAGGTCATACCATTTTATATTTTAGATTTGAGATTGGAGATTGGGAATGACTGATGACTATCGCAGTTTGGTTCTTGCGTACAGTGGCATTTTTTTTTACTGCTATCCTTTTGCTATTTTTTAGTAATTATAAAATCTCAGCAGCGGATGCAGCTACCTAGCTGATGATTGGGGAACTTGAACCGCACCAGGGCTGTTTCATTCTCTTGTAGGGGCAATCCCACGCCCGGTTGCCCCGATATCTAAAACCCCTACCCGCTCGTCTATCGGCTGGGCGGGCACGGGGAGTAGGGGTCGCACCGCCCCTACAAAACCCTGGTTTTTCTGAGAATGAAACAGCCCTGTGAACCGCACGCACGAGAGTGGGCTGTGTGCTTGCAGACCCCGCAGATTTGTAGAATTGAGTTGTTCGCTGCAAGTTTTCCGCCTCGCCCCAAACCTAGCGATCCAAAACTATAATACTCTTACCAATATTGCAACTCAACTCTCTTTTAATTTACAACCTTTGGCAGGGGAATAGCAAGAGGCCACTCAAAAGAGTGCGGAGTAATCAGGATTTGCCTTGCTGATAGCCTTGGAAACTTTAGATTATAAATTGCCGTTTAAAGCTTGCCTAAAGTTGCCTTATTTTTTTAAAATGGTATAGCAATCCTCAATCATTTGTGAATTTCTTACTCCCTCCCTGCGGCTTCGGGGAGGGTTGGGGTGAGGTAAAAAGTTTACGACTCCTGCAAGGATTGCTATATTACTACTAAGCTACGAGAATTACCGTTGATTTACAAAATACGCTCTGAGATTGTCTTCGGTTAATTGCCCGCAATTAGCGCCTATTTGTATTGAGCAATGCAAGTCCTCTCTCGATCGAGTAACCAAGACTTGCATTCCTTGCTACAAATTTAATTACCAACTTAATTAGGGTTGTCTAACTGGACACAATTTAACTCTGTTGAGTCGCTCAATTTTTCTGAGGTTTTGGCAGCACAACTGTAAACACGCTGCCTTGACCCACATTGCTGCTAATAGCAATTTCACCGTTAAAAGGTTTTAAAAGTTCAATACAAGTATAAAGTCCTAGGCCCGTTCCTGTCGGTTCTCCTTCGGTCTTTTCCTCCCCTTTAGGTGGCTTTGATGTGTAAAAAGGGTCAAAAAGTTTTGACACATCTTCAGATGCTATGCCGCATCCCGTATCTGCAATATCCATGTATATGTTGGAGTCGTCTTGCCGAGTCACGATAGTTATTTCTCTGCTTTTCTTGGCCCACATAGCATCCATTGCATTATTGATTAAATTATAAAATACTTGAGAAAGATAGGAATAAATTAATGGAATGCTGGCAATTTCTTCGTCATAAAAGTATTTTTTTCTAATCTTATTTTTAAAATACAGGTTGCCTTCCAATAGCTGAATTTCTCTCTGGACTAAATCGTTGATATTCACCGGGTGCAAATCTTGCTTTTGCTCGTTTCGGCTTTTCATCATCAGAGTATCCATGATCAGATTGATTTTTGTGACAGCTTGGAAAATATACTTAGTATAATTAAACAGAGAGTCGTCTTGAATTTGTGTGGCTTTTGTTTCAATCAAATCGACGCTTGTCTGGATCACTTGCAGGGGACTTTTGAGGTTGTGAACCATGCCCTGAGTCAAACGTCCGATGATGGCTGTTTTTTCCTGGTTTATTAATTGCTTGGTTTTTTGTTCAACAAGTTTTTCCAGGTTTTGGTTGAGGTGGGCCAGTTCGAGGTTTTTTTCTTCGAGTTTTTTTTGCAAGCTGCGGATTGTCAAGTGGGTTTGAATCCGGCTCAAAACTTCTTCGTGCTGGAAAGGCTTAGTGATGTAGTCAACGGCTCCTGTCTGAAAGCCTTTTACTTTATCAGGCGTATCGGAAAGGGCGCTCATGAAGATGATGGGAATATCTTGCGTTGACGGGTCTGCTTTCAAACGTCGGCAAGTTTCAAAACCGTCAATTCCTGGCATCATGATATCCAAAAGAATCAAGTCTGGATGGATGTAGTCAATTTGCTCGATCGCACTTTCGCCGTCTAGAGCCACTAATACTTTAAACCCGTAATTCCTTAACAACTCGAAAAGTACGTCAAGATTTGTTTGGTTGTCATCGACAATTAGTATGATGCTTCTTTCGGAATTCTTATCGTTCATATTCAAGGGAAATCTTCAAATTTTTGAGTGTTGAGTTGTGGTTTGTGACGTAAAACGTGATTCAATGAATTTTTTGCGGATCTAGAAACCCGGTGGGAGCATCTCATATTTGTAAAAACACTTCTTCTGGCTCCTTCCTTCTTCCTCTTCCCTCCTGCCTCCTGCCTCCTGCCTCCTGCCTCAAAACTCCAATTTTTAGCTTGGCTGCTGTCATTGAGATGCTCCAAACCCGGTTGCTTCCTAGATGCTTCTATTTGCAATAACCGTTTGAGGAGCAGGCTGCGAGTCCGGGCCGCCCAAGCAGATTAAGTTGTCGCTTCGCGGGAGGCCCGAACCCCTGATTGAGAATGGTACTCAGGGCGCGAGATTTAACTGATTTTGAGTGGTCTGTTAGCTACCGTCAATTTTAGGACAAATGTTGCTTCAAAAAATCTCGAATTTGCTTGAGCTGAAATCCTTTAGCAAGTTGGCGCAGGTGATGAACGAAAGGCACTAATGTCGGGTCAGAATGTTCTAGTTTAGCAGTTTCTTCCAGAATAGCTTCAATATCGCCCATTGCAGCCAATCTTAACAACGCCAAGACTGACTCTGAGGCAGGAGACACCATCGTTGAGTCAGCAGCAGCAATCTCAGAAGATGCTTTTGCCGTTTGATCTGTCCGCTTTTTGGTTTGCACTCGTTCTTCGTAAACCCATTCTAGTCTCAAGTGCAGGCGCAATAATTCTAAAAGCTCATTAGTTTGAATCGGCTTGGTGAGAAAATTATCGCAACCTGCAAGTATGCTCTGTTGCCTGCTAGTCTCGTAAACGTTAGCGGACAAAGCAAGGATAACCGTATCTTTTAATTCCGGCAACTGTCGCAGCCGCCTGGTAGCTTCCCAACCGTCCATTACGGGCATCAGCAAATCCATTAAAATTAGATCGGGTAGAAATTCCTGTGCTTTGTGCAAGCAGTCTTCGCCGTCTGTGGCCTGTGCAATTTCAAAGCCTAAATGAACAAGTAGCCTGTGCAACATGGCGCGATTTACTTCGTGATCGTCCACGATTAGCACTTTCCGCTGGGGGCCGATAAAACCTACAAGCCGCCTTTTTTCTTGCCGGGAGGGGAGTTCCGAACACTGGGCGACTGCTGGCAAGTCTAGATCCAACCAAAATATGCTGCCTTTGCCGGAGGTACTTTGGACGCGAATTTGGCTGCCCATCATTTTGACTAATTTTTGGCTGATCGAAAGTCCCAGGCCGGTACCTTCGACGAAATTTTTATGATCGCCCACTTGATGAAAAGGCAAAAATATTTCTTCTAATTTATTCTGAGAAATGCCAATGCCGGTATCTTCGATTTGAAAGCGAATTTTAGGGGTAGGGGTACGATCGCCGGTATTGTCTGTTGTCACCTCGCGCGCCTCTGTTGTTCCTAGCGGCGGGTTCGACATTTGCTGCGCGTCTATATTCCCGGCCAAATTGATTGTTTGAGTGGCAATTTCCGCTGTCAAACTAGAATTTTCGCAGTTGGTTTGAGGATAATTATCGGGGAAATTTTCTGCATAACCGACTTTGAAGGTAACGCTGCCGCTGTTCGTAAACTTAACGGCATTACTGAGCAAATTAATCAAAACTTGACGTAACCTTTTTTCGTCGGCCCAAATGCCGTCTGGCAGGGCTGAAACCTGCTCGTAATTAAAAGCAATTCCTTTTTGAGCAGAGCGCATCTGGAACAAATCAATAATACTTTTAACAAAACTGGAAAAATGCACATTTGTCAGTGACAGCTCCATTTTACTCGCTTCGATTTTTGAGAGGTCTAAAACATCATTAATCAGCGTCAGCAGGTGGTTGCCGCACTGGTGAATGTTGTTAAGACTTTCCTGCTGATCTGCGGTCAAATTTTTATCGACTTTGAGCAGTTGAATGTATCCCAAAATCCCGTTCAAAGGCGTCCGCAATTCGTGGCTCATGTTGGCGAGAAAGTCGCTTTTAGCGCGGTTGGCGGATTCGGCGGCTTCTTTAGCTAATTGCAGGGCGGCTTCTGCCTGTTTGCGATCGGCAATTTCGGTTTGTGCTTGTTCAAATAGCGTCGATTGCTGAATGGCGATCGCCAACTGCACCCCCAATTGTTTTAGGCACTCTCCCTCCAATTGTTGCCAGGGACGCGGGCCCGTGCAGTGGTGGGCAATTAACAGCCCCCACAAGTTTTCGCCTTGCAAAATCGGCACTACCAGATTCGCTCTCACCTCGAACCGAGTCAACAAAGCCAAGTGGCAGTCGGCCAGACCGGCATTGTAAACATCTTCTGTTGCTCTAATTCTGCCGTCTCGGTAAAGAGTAACGTAGGCTTCCCCAAAACATGGGTCATAAATATCCATTCCTACAATGGGTAGGGTATTTTCGGCAACCGACTCTACAGCGATAAACCCGCTCCAATCGGGATTAAATTGGTAAATAACTGTGCGATCTACTTGCAAAAACTGTCGCACTTCTTCGACAGTTTTGGTAAGAATTTCTTCTAAATTTAGAGAAGACCTAATGCGTTCCAGCATAGCTACTGCCAACTGTTCGCGCTTTAACTTTTGGCGCAAAATTACTTCAGATTCTTTGCGTTTTGTGATGTCTGTAATTACTGCAATTAAGCCGATGTAATTCCCATTAATATCTTGAATACTGTCAGCTCGCACCAGAGCAGTTACTGCTTCGCAGCTCTTAGTTTGCAGTGAAAGTTCGCCACACCAAGAGCGACCTTGGCGAAGGCTTTTATAGATTTGTTTGTAATTTTTAGGTCGGACATAAAGCGCGGCCATATCGCCAATATCATTGAGTTCTTCCACCGTGTAGCCGTAGCGCTGAATGAAGGCTTGATTGTGGTAAATAGACCGCCCATTCAAGTCGGCGATCGCGATCGCGTCGCTGGTACTTTCGACGGCTTGAGTGACCCGCAGTAAAGCTAATTCTGCTGCTTTGCGATCGCTGATATCCGTCATCGAACCCACCATCCGCAGAGGGTTTCCGGCTTCATCCCACACTGCTTGAGCGCGAGCGAGCACCCACTTATAGCTACCGTCTTTGCACTGCAAGCGGTATTCGGCGGCGTAATTGGGGGTTTGCCGATCGAGATAACCTTGGATCGCTGCTTGCACTCGTGAGCGATCTTCTGGATGGATGCGATCGATCCATGCGGTGTTGCGGCTGTCGATTTCGCCGTCTGTGTAACCGATAATTTCTTGCCAGCGGGCCGATCGAAAAGCTTCATTTGTTTGAAGATTCAGATCCCAAATTCCGTCTTGATTGCCTTTGAGAACTAACTGCCAGCGTTCTTCACTTTTACGCAATTCTTCTTCGGCTTGTTTGCGCTGAATATGATCGCCCAACTGAGTCGCTACAGCCTTGACCAACTCTACTATACGCGGTTCCATAATCGAGCGATCGCGCTTGCAGAATACTAAAACTGCCAGCACCTTTGAGCTAGCGTGAATTGGCACTCCGAAACAAGCTTTCAATCCGACTGATTTCGCCATTTGCGATCGGGCAAAAAGATGATTTTTGGCTAGAGAAATATCTTCAATCCATTCTACATTTCTGGTTGACCAAATCCGTCCAGGTACTGCCACTCCGGCGGCGAATCTAATTTTTTTACTTTCGCAGCCGAACCTATCTAAATCGCGATCGCTAGCGTACCAAGTTTCGCTGTGTTCCAAAAAAGTACCGTTAGCACTCGGTATCCAAGCTTCTGCAAAATTCCAGCCGATCGCATTGCACAGCAACCGCAAAATATCTGGGAGGGCGCTCTGAAAATCTGCCGACTGACTAATGGCTTGAGTTGCTGCCAGCAACAGCTTTATTTCATCTTCTGCTTGCTTGCTTTCTGTAATATCAGTGGCCGTGCCGAGAATTTGTTGTAACTTACCGTCTGCTGTTTTCGCAAATACAGTATCTCGGCTGACCATCCAGCGCCAAGAACCATCCTTGTGCCTAATTCTGTATTCAATTTCAAAGATATCCCCTTCGCTGCCTGTTTCGACTTGCTGTAAATAATCAGGCATTTTGATTAAATTTTCGGGGTGGATTAAAGTTGACATCATCCACGGCCCCATTGCCTGAATCTCCTCTACTGTATAGCCAAGAATGTGGTAGATAGAAGCGTTCCCATAGATATTTTTTTTTTCAATTAAGTCACAAACATACAAAATATTAGGACTGGCCCCAGCAATTTGCTGAATGAACCGCTGGCTTTCCCGCAGTGCTGCTTCTGTTTTTTTTCTTTGGGAAATATCGCGAACAATGCAAATGATTTCCCCGTCTGGCAGCATTGTCAGCGATACATCTAGAGGAACTTCCGAGCGGTCGCGACGGCATCCTACTGCTTCGGTGCTGTAAGAACCTTTCTTCACTAAAGTCGGCAGGACTTCTTGCTCGAACCTTTGCAGTTCTGCACCTTGGTAGAACATTTTCCAACTTTTATCTAAGATTTCTTCTAGAGAGTCGTAACCGTAGATTTTTAGTCGTGCTGCGTTGCAATAAATCACCTCATGGTCGGCACTGAATATGGCGATACCTTCGGAAGCTTGGGCCATTGCTGCTGCTTGCCTGTGGAGGACTGACTCGGATCGTTTGCGTTGAGTGATGTCGCGGACGATCGCGATAATTTCGTCCTCCGTGCAGAAGACAATTCTCGCTTCAAAATCGTACAGTTCACCATTAACTGGCATTTGATATTCTACGACTTGAATCTCGCCAGTGTCGATCGCTTGTTGATTGCCCGACAAGATTTTCTCAGCAAAAGCAGCCGGCAATATGTCTTGTGCTTTTTTGCCAATTAGTGATTTTTGTGATAGGATATTATCGAAATCTTTGGCAGGCTTGAAATCTACAAAAGTGCCGTCTGCCCGACAGCGAAATATCATGTCTGGTATCGCATTTAAAAGAGCGCGGTTTGTGGCTGCGCTCTTACCCAATTCAGCTTCAGCTTGCTTGCTAAATGTAACGTCGCGAGCCACTGCATAAATCAAACCTTCTTCTGCAAATGGCGATGCTGTCCACGAGAGCCATTTATAAGTACCATCTTGGCAAAGATAGCGGTTTTCTAAGCTAATAACGGGGTGGCTTTTTTTAAGTTTTTCTAATTCCGCTACAGTAATTTCTCGGTCTTGTGGATGCACGAATTCTATCAAAGGTTTGGCTAAGATTTCATCACTGCTATAACCCAATACATTTGACCAAGCGGGGTTTAAGCGTTTGAAATAGCCATCAAAACCTGCAATGCAAAGTAAATCCAGCGAGAGATTAAAAAATCGATCGCGGTCTTGCTGGGTTTGTTTCAATTCGGTAACATCCATCACCAAACCATCCCAAACTATATCGCCGTTGGCTTGCTTTTCTGGCTTCGACGCGCCTTGCAGCCATTTCACTCGATCTCCCATAACTTGCCGCCACTGGTGTTGCCAAGCTTGCTGAGTCGCCGCTGAAGTTGCCATCGATAGCTGCAAGTCTGAGATGTCGTCTGGGTGAACTGTTGCAAAAGCCAAAGCGGCATTTTCTTCTATTTGTTCTGGCTTTAAATTGTATATCTGCCAACTGCCGGAAGAAACGTAAGTAAAAGATGTTTTACCATCTACATAAAGCCGATATTGATAGATCATTCCCGGCACGTTGTCGGTCATTATTTGAAATCGAGCTTCGCTTTCCTGCAACGCTATCTGCTGGCGTTTGTATTCGGTCACATCTCGCATTGTGCCGACCAACATTTGACGACCATCGGCGTTCTTAAAAACTGTTCTTTTTGTAGATATAATGCGTTCTTTGCCGCAGGCCTCGGTAAAATTTTCTTCTGTTTCCTGAGAAAGACTTCTTTGCAATACTTCCTCGTCTTGTTGCCAAAAAAAAGCCGCTTGTGCTGGGGGTAAAAAATCGTATCCTGACTTGCCAATCAGTTCCGAGCGCCTTTTTCCTATCAAATTGCAAAAACCATCGTTTAATACGATCCATTTGTGCTGCTCATCTTTGACAAAAATCGGGTCAGGAATAGAATTGATCGTGTGATTTAAAAACTCTTCTGAGGCTTTTAATTGAGCTTCGTAACGGTAGCGATCGCTCACGTCTAAGACTACTTTAATCATGTGGTCGATCGAGCCGTCTAGGGCGCGAATACAGCGCAGGGAAACTCTAGTATAAACTGTTTTTCCGTCTTTTCTGCGCCACCTTTTGTCTAGAACATAGCCTTCGCTCTCCCCGGCAAAAATTTTTTTTAACTGCTCTAAACTGGCCTGCAAGTCATCAGGAAAACCCCACTGATCCCATTTTATGTGCAAAAAATCTTGGCGATTGTATCCCAGCAAATCGCACAAAGCATTGTTCACTTCCAACCACTCGCATTTTTCGGGTTCTGAGGGAGAAATTGGAGGAGCAATAATGGCAATTCCGACCAGAGAATTCTCGACTACTGACCGATATTTTTCTTCGCTTTTTCGTAAAGCTTCTTGGTTCTGCTGTCGCTCGACTGCGTAGCGAAGCGATCTAATTAACACTTCGCTGTCGATTTTTCGCTTGACTAGATAATCTTGAGCGCCGGCTTGGATTGACTGCACGGCAAGCTCTTCATCGTTGCGGGCAGTCAGGACGACAATCGGAGTATTCAGGCTATATTCTTGTATTTTGACAATTGTATTTAAGTCTTGGCTGTCGGGCAGCGAAAGATCTAGTAAAATCACATCAAAATTTTCGCCTACCAAAAGTTCCTGCGCTTTGCTGAGACAGTCTGTACAACTTACTGATAGCCTTTGGGGTTCGGCTCTACTGACATTTGTTTCTAATAATAATTCTTCGATCAGATCGGCTTCTGCTTGATTGTCTTCGACCAGAAGAACTTTAAAGCCATTTCGCTTTGCGGGTGGGCTCAAAACTGATATCATATACCTTGTTTTTTGTAATAAGGCAGTTTAGCTAACTATTATAGCATATAAAGAATTGTATAGCCACAAATCCCGCCCTTCCCAGTTAAAAACTCTTTGGTTCAATAATTACAATGCACTTTATCTCAAAGGTTGAACGGTTCTCAAGAACGGGCTTTCCGACCCATTTCACAAAGAGTAAATTTTCTTGGGAGGGGTTCTTCTAACCAGCCCTTAAAAGGCTTATTGAAAATGGTGCAATATATAGCCTTTCGAGCTCTCATATGAGGTACTCATGGGCATAGGGCATAGGCCTCCGTGGGCATAGGGCATAGGCCTCCGTGGGCATACGTCACTTTTTTGAGAACCGCTATATAATATCTATCCGGCTGTGTTTTTCTTCTAAGTAGGCTAACGCAATCAGAGGGAAAATTTTTAAGGTTTTTAGAAGCTGGGTTTCAGGAGGAAACTAAGCTGCTTAGTATTTTTTTGGGCGATCGCCCCTGTGACCAGATTTTAAATTTTAGATTTAGTCCACAGATGAATCGGGGATGTGGAACTAGAATCTCCAATTTTGGGCGACTCACGACTTCTGTCGGAAAGTAAGTATCCGTTTTTGGGCGGGTTCAGCCGATCGCGCGATCGAACCCCACCCTTTGTTGCCCTTGGATTCCGCTACCCACACAATCCGAGCCATATCCCCACACCAATGAGCGCTCAACGCCCAAAAAGCGTTGGGAACTATCTTCGCTATTCATATTTTTACCACTTCTTTTATAATACCTTACATAAACTAATTACTGCAATTTCTTTACTTTTTGCAATCAAATAAAATATCTCCACCGGCCTTGCTATTTAGCCAAAAAGTGATAATCTTGAAATAGAGGCAATCGAACACTCGGTTGATACAGCCTAAGAAAAAATCCGAGAATTTTGGTAACAAAATTACAAGTCCCAATAAACTGTCTTTTGTTTACTGTCCTTTGACCGAACTGAGATGAAGTTGAGAGGAAAAAAAGCAATGATCGAAAATTTAGCAATTGAACAAAAACCCGGTTTAATTCCCAAAGAAAAAGCCTTAGTATTGTTGTTTGATGAAGTCGGCATCGCCGACATCCCATTAGTAGGCGGTAAAAATGCTTCTTTGGGCGAAATGATTCAACAATTAACCTGTCAAGGAATCAGAGTTCCCAACGGATTTGCAACTACAGCACACGCTTACCGGTACTTCATCCAGTCAGCGGGTTTAGAAGCTAAATTGCGCGAAATTTTTGCCGATTTAGACGTAGAAGATCTGCAGAACCTGCGACAAAAAGGCAAGCAAGCGCGGGCACTGATTCTCGACACACCATTTCCGCGAGAACTCCAAGCGGCGATCGCGGATGCTTACGAAAAATTGTGCGATCGCTACGGCGACAGTACAGACGTAGCAGTGCGTTCCTCCGCCACCGCCGAAGACTTACCCGACGCCAGTTTCGCGGGACAGCAAGAAACCTACCTCAACGTCCAAGCTTGCGCTGGTGTCCTCGAATGCTGTCACAAATGCTTTGCTTCCATATTCACAGATCGCGCGATTTCCTACCGCCAACAGCGGGGTTTCGACCACTTTGAAGTCGCCCTATCAGTCGGCGTCCAAAAAATGGTGCGATCGGACTTAGCATCCTCCGGCGTCATGTTCAGCATCGACACCGAAACCGGATTCAAAAACGCCGTATTAGTCACCGCCGCCTACGGATTAGGCGAAAACATCGTCCAAGGAACCGTCAACCCCGACGAATACTTCGTCTTTAAACCAACCTTAAAACAAGGTTTTCGCCCAATTTTAGAGAAACGACTCGGCAGCAAAACCCTCAAAATGGTGTACGATATCGGCGGTTCTAAATACACCAAAAACGTCTCCGTCATCGCCGCCGAAAAAAATAAATTTGCCATCCAAGATGATGAAATTCTGCAACTAGCAAAATGGGCCGTAGTCATCGAAGAACACTACTCTAAAGTGCGCGGGACATACACCCCGATGGACATTGAGTGGGCAAAAGACGGCAATACGGGCGAATTATTTATTGTCCAAGCGCGACCCGAAACAGTACAATCTCAAAAGTCGGCTAAAGTTTTGCGAAACTACAAATTGCAAGGCAGCAGTGCAGTTTTAGCAAAAGGACGCGCCGTTGGCGAATCAATCGGACAAGGCAAAGCCCGCGTGATTTTAGACGTTCACAGAATCGCTGAATTTCAATCAGGAGAAGTTTTAGTTACCAACAAAACCGACCCGGATTGGGAACCGATTATGAAAAAAGCAAGTGCGATCGTCACCAATTCCGGCGGCCGCACTTGTCACGCCGCCATCATCGCCAGAGAAATGGGAATTCCCGCCATTGTCGGCACCGGCGATGCCACCCAAATCTTGAAAAACGGGCAAGAAATCACTGTTTCTTGTTCCGAAGGAGAGGAAGGCAAAGTTTATTCCGGTTTGCTTCCTTTTGAAATTCAAGAAACTGCGATCGAGAATTTGCCCCGCACCCGCACTAAAATTTTAATGAATGTCGGGAACCCAGAAGAAGCCTTTGGTTTATCAGCCATTCCTTGCGACGGCGTAGGCTTAGCGCGGTTGGAATTCATCATTGCCAATCACATTAAAGCACACCCCCTGGCACTGATTCACTTTGACGAATTGGTAGATGAATCAGTCAAAGAAGAAATTGCCAACCTGACAGCACTTTACCAACACAAACCCGATTTCTTCACCGACAAACTAGCCCACGGAATTGCCACAATTGCCGCCGCATTTTATCCAAATCCAGTTATCGTGCGGATGAGCGATTTCAAGAGCAACGAATATGCTAATCTTTTGGGAGGGCGGCAGTTTGAACCCAAGGAAGAAAACCCGATGATCGGGTGGCGCGGCGCCTCTCGCTATTACGACCCAAATTACCGCGAAGCTTACGCTTTGGAATGCAAAGCATTAAAGCGAGTTCGCGACGAAATGGGCTTGACAAATGTGATTCCGATGATTCCATTTTGCCGCACCCCAGAGGAAGGCAGAAAAGTGTTAGCCGAGATGGCAAAACACGGTTTAGTTAAGGGCGAGAACGGCTTGCAAGTGTATGTGATGTGCGAATTGCCGAGCAATGTCATATTTGCTGACGAATTTGCCCAAGTTTTTGACGGATTCTCGATCGGCTCTAACGATTTAACTCAGCTAACATTAGGATTAGACCGGGATTCGGCTTTAGTCGCACACATTTTTGACGAACGGAATGAAGCTGTCAAGCGAATGGTAGCAATTGCCATTAAAGCCGCTAAGAAGTACGATCGCAAGATTGGGATTTGCGGTCAAGCACCCAGCGATTATCCTGAGTTTGCTCGTTTCTTGGTTGAGTTGGGAATTGATTCGATTAGTTTGAATCCCGATTCGGTTTTGAAGACTTTGTTAGATGTTGCTAAGGTGGAAGGTGCGGGTTCGTTGATGGATTTAGCGGGAGATATTGCTAAGGTTTAACCGTTTTGGTTTGGGAGAGCAACCGGTTTCTCAAACAAGCCTATTCCAGGTTTATGAAGTACACCCCATAAACCTGGTTTCTTTACAGTTCTTGCCTCTAAACTAATTCTGTTCAAGAAACCCGGTTTCTCGCGCTCTACATCTACATGGAATATGCTGTATTTGATGGCTGGTAATTGACCGAAAGCATCCAGGATACAAGCCCCCGGATTCATTCCGAAAGCAGACTCAGGACCCAGAAATAAAAAACCTGTATCCCATAAACAAGTCCCGGAATTTATCCGTGGGGTCAATGCTTCAATTCTTTAATCTAAAATCTAAAATCTAAAATCTAAAATCTAAAATCTAAAATCGATTCACCTGACATAATATCACATCATATCTGCGTTTCTGGCTTTGTTTAACCCTGGCGCGGCGCGCGATCATCGCCCTCCTCACCCGCCAGCTAACGCTTAACACAGGGGCGGCCTAGTTTGAGACTCGATCGGGAACTTTTCTTATTTAAAACCGTCTTCTTGGGGAGGATTTTTTGTTGCCGATCGCCTAAATTAAAACAAATATTCTCCACATAAGCTCTGAAAAAGTGCTAACTGCTCTCCTGATTATTTTCATAGGTTTAGCTCCGTCGCTGCTGTCTTTGTGGGTGATGCGCTCTGCCCAGAGCCAAGCCCGCGACAGAATTGCAGCGGCCAGACTTGCGGTAGCCAATAGATCCCTGCGAACTCAACTAGCAACTGCCGATCGCACTTACATACAAAGCCTCGGTTATTCGATCGGCGATATCACTTGCGAGTATAACGCCCGCTCTAATTACATTCGCTGCGCTGTCAATCCTTCTGGGCCCTGTCAAGGTTGTCGGTACTACCAAGCCAGAACTCTTGACGCTCGTGGTGAAAAGATATAGCTTGTATTGGTGCTTGTATCTACGCATATTTGCGGATGTAGTAATCTATGAGTTAATATGTACTTAGGTGTAATGATTATTGTTGAAGCTTGTTTTGGACGACCCACGCCCAAACTCAGCAGTTAAAACCTAATCGAGCATTATTGCTTGGTTACAGTTGCCATAACTGGGGGATTGCGATCAGTGTTTTTCTAGTTGACGACTTACGATCAGAAACGAAGTTTAGATGATGAATTTTGGTTGGACGGCGAAAAATCTAGACAGAAATTGGGTTTCTAGTCTCCTCGGCTTAACTCCTGCAGTTAAGAAAATTAGCGAACAAAAATTCCACGTAGCTGATGGGCAAATCTCCCAATCAGTTTCTCCAAAACATCATGAAAAATTCTGCACGAAACATTGTCCAGAGCATTTATCTTAAACAGAAACCAGCTCGAAGACTCGCTTGTGGACAGTTTGAGAAGTTGCTTGTGGGCGGCACTAATCTGTTTTTGCGATCGTAGCGAAACAGTCTCAAACCTAGATTGCTATCTCCAGACTCCAAGTCATGAATTTTTAAGACGCTTCGTCGATACAGGGTATGCCGATTTCAATTGAATCTCATATGTTGCACCATTTTCAAGAATAGGCTTTCTGGCCTTTTCCACAACAAGTGAATTTTCTTATGGACTGGGCAGGAGAACCCTCCATAGAATGGTTATTGAGAATGGTAAAAGATATCAGTTGAATGACACTTCGGGCACGGCCGACATAATTATGTGACGGCTATCACTCCCTAATTAATGTCTAGTTGCTATTGTGAATAGGGCTTGCACACCCAAACCAAAGAAACCGAGTTTTTTACCGGGAGCAAAGGCGGCAACCAAGTCTTTTCGTCCATCCAACCCGTTTATCCGTCCATAAATAGTGAAAATTCTCTGCAAATTAAAGTGCATTAGACGATCTACAGAAAACCTCATCAAGTAAATTTTTGAGAAGTCCTGTTATTATCTACTGCGCGATGTAAGAGACAGGCGTATAACAGATACACTCGCTAACAGAAAAGAAAAAAGCCCAAGGCAAAATATCACCCGATAGAGAGATTATTGGCATTTAAACACCAAATCGTCAGCGTTTCTGCCGGCGATACTTGCAATGCTATCAAATAGCAATATAGCACTGCTTTGTGCTGAGTAAAATTCGCTTTTTGCTCTTGATTCAAGTCAAGCAGCAGAGCCTATTACTCTGCAATTAAACCTTGTCAATAGGTGATAATTATCATCTGGAAATGGGTACATCATCTACAATCCGTGAGCCAATTTGACCATGCAAAGCATCTGCAACAAACCAATTTTTATCACTCCAAAAAGATGTGACTCCCCCGCAAGGATTGGGGGCGCAAAATCCCAAACAACAGCAACTTATCATCAGAAAAAACCAATAAAACAAGTAAAAACAGTAGGGGCAATCCCCCCGTGGTTGCCCCTGTCCCAGAAACTTCGTGGCGGCACGAGAATTGGGCATCCCCACAGAGAATTTTTGCGATCAACTGTAGGGGCAAACTTCCCGTGGTTGCCTTCTCGGACTATAAAAAATGTACTGTTCCTCGATGGCAGAGTAGAGAACTACGACAGCTTGGCAAGAGGAACAACAGCCGATACAGAGGTATTTGTACTGGACTCGACACGGGATGGAGTCGAGCAAATTACTAGAATTCTGGCGGTTTGCAGCGATTTAGATAGCCTTCAGATAGTTTCTCACGGTCGAGAAGGGGGCGTGCAGCTAGGATCGATCGAACTCTGCAACGACAACTTAGAAACCTACAGCCATTTGTTACAGCAGTGGGGAAAAGCCCTCAGCGAGAGAGGAGATATCTTGTTATTCGGGTGCAGCGTCGCAGCGGGGGAAAGCGGCGAGGCCTTCGTGCGGCGGTTGAGCTTGATGCTGGGTGCAGATATTGCAGCTTCCGACAACTTGACGGGGAGTGCGGCACTCGGCGGCGACTGGGAATTAAAATTTGCGACTGGGGAAATAAAGGCGAGAATCGCCATTGAAAAAGAAGTGCTCGAAGCCTACCCTTACGCCCTCGGCATATTAGTTAACGAAACTTTCAAAAACTCCACAGTTAGGGGGCCGTGGATTTACGGGGGAAACGACGGGGCACTGTTCAATCCGAGCAGCAACGCTCCAGCAGCCGATCAACTTATCCCCGGCATTACGGGAGGCACAGTATCTGGGGTGCTTCCGGGTTTGGGCGGTTCGAGTCCCGGCGATGGTGCTCTGCGATTAACTCCTGCAGTAAACCTTCGGGAAGCCTTTGTCATCTACAACAACCCTATTCCTTCCACGGACGGTCTCAGAGTTCAGTTTGATTTTTATTCTTACGGTTCAAGCGGGCAATTTGAGGCTCCGCAACCCAATATTGGCCCTCAGCCAGGGGACGGGCTGGGTTTCTTCTTGATTGACGGCACTGTTAGCCCAACAAGGACTGGGGGTTATGGCGGTTCTGTGGCTTACGCTCCACGAACGGGTATACCCGGTATTGAGGGAGGTTATTTAGGCATTGGGTTTGATGAGTTTGGCAATTTTTCAACGTCTACAGAAGGGCGCTCCGACCCTGAGCCGCCTGCGATTCCGGGTTCTTCTATTGGTTCTTTCAGGCCAGATTCAGTAACGGTTAGAGGAAATCAAGCAGAAGGTTATAAGTTTTTAACAAATGCGATCGTTCCTTTCGGCATCGATAACATTCCTACGAGTATTAACTTTATCGGCCCTCCCGGCACCAGTTTTAATTTCAGCAATACGTTCACGAGCGATCGCAATTTAGCCAAAAGATCCGTTCAAATTACGCTGAATCCATCTAACGATCCGGTGAATCCCTCTCGCCTAACGGTTGCCTTCGATAAAAACTTCGACGACATCTACGAAACTACATTCATCGACATCCCCAACTTGGCAACCGCAAACGGCCGAGTACCGCCAATTTTCAAATTTGGTTTTGGCAGTTCCACAGGAGCCGCCAACAACATTCACGAACTTCAAAACCTGGTAGTTGAAACTATCAATCCTCCCAGTATCACCGCTGAGGTTGCCACTATCAAGACTGGCCCGCAGTTCGTCAAGCCTGGAGGCAGCATTACCTACACGATTACTACTGTAAACAAGGGGCCAGCGCCGGCTACAAATGTTCTGATTCAAGATGAAATACCTTTTGAACTGCTGGGTCCGGGGGGAATGCGGCCGGAGCTGATTGCCTCGAACAATGGCACTTATGTGAACGAAACGAAGGCTGTCACCTGGCCGTTAATTCCGGTTCTCAATGCGGGTGAGACTCTGACTTACACCCTGACAATTAATCTGCCGTCAGGTTTAACCAGCGGTAGCAGTTTTGCGAACGTTGCATTCAGCACTAGCTCGACTTTCGACCCCGACCTCAGCAACAACAGCGGTATACTCGCGCCCGGTCAAATCGAGGGGCCGGGTGTAGTCTCTACTACTGTTGTCGGTACAGTGGCGGATTTAGTTACTACCAAAAGTGGCCCTGTGACTACTTCGGCCGGGTCAAGCGTCGCCTACACATTGACTACGACTAACATGGGGCCAGACCCCGCTGCCGATGTGACTATCACCGACAGCATTATTCCGGGTTTAACAGGAGTCAGCCTATCGGACGGGGGGAGTTACGACCCAGTTTCGGGCATTGTCACCTTCCCAGCACTGACGGTGCTGGCCAATGCGGCTACTGCGACCCACACCGTCAGTTTCATCGCCCCAGCCACCCGTACCGACATCAGCAACACGGCCCGGAGCAGCTCGGCGACTTTCGATCCGATCGCCACTAACAACAACGGCTCGACAACCAACAAAGACGGCACTCCCACTAACTCTACGGTTACGACAAGTATTGCGCCCAACGCGGATCTTGTTACCACAAAAACGGGATCTACGAGTGCTACGGCCGGTAGCTCGGTCAGCTATACAATCGCCACCGTCAACTTAGGCCCAAGTCCTGCAGAAGCTGTAACCATCACTGACAGCATAGTTCCGGGGTTAACCGGAGTCACGGCATCTAACGGTGGCGTTTACGATCCAGTGACCGGCATTGTCACCTTCGCGCCCGTGGCAATCGCCAACGCGGAGACAGTCACTCGGACGATCGGCTTCACGGTACCGCCCACCCTAACTTCCATCAGCAACACGGCAAGAAGTACCTCTATCACTCCCGACTCCACTCCAGCCAACAACAACGGTACAAATGCTAATGCTACTGTTGTGACCTCGATCGGTGGTTTGGCCGATGTTGTCACGCAAAAAACGGCGCCGGCCACCATCAAGGTGGGTGACACGCTACTTTATACAATCACTACTACCAACTTCGGGCCGAGTCCCGCGACCAACGTAGTCATCACCGACAGCCTGATTCCTGGCTTAACTGATGTCAGCGTGTCCGATGACGGAACCTACAATCCAGAGACAGGGGCGATCGAGTTCCCAGCGATCGAGACTTTAGCCAGCGGCAGCAGCGTCACCCGCACCCTGATTTTTGTACCGCCGCCGACTCTGACGAGTATCACCAATATTGTGTTGAGTCGATCGGACACTTTTGACCCGGACTTAACCAACAACGACGGCTCGACAGTGGCAGTGCCCGGTGAGGCGGGGGGGCGAGTTGTTACTTCGATCAATGGTGTGGCCGATGTTGTCACCCAAAAAACGGCTCCGGCCACCATCGAGGTGGGCGACACCCTCCTTTATACAATTACTACTACCAACAACGGCCCCAGTCCCGCGACCAACGTAGTCATCACCGACAGCCTGATTCCCGGCTTAACTAATGTCAGCGTGTCCGATGGCGGAACCTACAATCCAGACACAGGGGCGATCGAGTTCCCAGCGATCGCGACTTTAGCCAGCGGCAGCAGCGTCACCCGCCGCCTGATTTTTGTACCGCCGCCTACTCTGACGAGTATCACGAATATTGTATTGAGTCGATCGGACACTTTTGACCCGGACTTAACCAACAACGACGGCTCGACAGTGGCAGTGCCCGGTGAGGCGGG
>NZ_JAUBOX010000060.1:0-6955 GCF_036700445.1 Microcoleus sp. T3_B1 | reverse complement strand
GGGGCGAGTTGTTACTTCGATCGATGTAGCCCGCGCCGACCTGGTTACGTCCAAGAGCGGTCTCACATCTGCTCCGGCTGGCAGTTCCGTGACTTATACTATAACTACCACCAACAATGGGCCGAATGCTGCTGAAAACGTAGTGATTACAGACAGCATCATTCCCGGTTTAACGGGAGTCACCGCATCGGACGGCGGCACTTACGACCCAGTGACAGGGGTTGTCACCTTCCCAACAATTCCCAGCTTAACTAGCGGCAGCAACATCAACCGCGAGGTAACAGTAGTCGTTCCAGCGACGGACAGCATTAGCAATACTTCCCAGAGTCGATCGACCACTTTTGACCCCGACCCCAGCAATAACAACGGTTCCGAGTCCAGAGCCACTGTCACCACTGCCATTAGCGCGCAGCCAACACCCAACAAGCTTCCATCAGCCGACAGCAGCAATGTGGCGATTGCGCCCAACAGCGTTGTCCGACTCGGCGGGATCGGAGGCAGAGACTCTGACGGCACGGTGGTTGCATTCACTATCAGCACCCTGCCGTCGGCAAATCAAGGCATCCTGTTCTTGGGCGACCCCGCAACCGGGGGAGTCGCCGTCACGGCAGGTCAAACCCTGACAGCCGAGAAAATGACGCAGTTATTCTTCCAGTCTGTCGGCAATTTCACAGGAGCTAACTTTACCTACAGCAGCAAGGACAATCTCGAGGGCAGCAGTCCTGCCGCCACAGTTTCTCTGGTGTCCCCGGCGTTCAACTACCTGCCAGTACCCACAAACATCACCAAGACACTGGCGCCAAACAGCACCGTCAACCTCACAGTGCTGACGGCAAAAGACCCCGACGACTCGATCGAATTCTTCACTATCAACACCCTGCCGGCGGCAAATCAAGGCGTCCTGTTCTTGGGGGACCCCAGCCAGGGAATCCGGGTCACGGCAGGCCAAAGACTTAGCACAAGTCAAATCAGCCAGTTATTTTTCCAAGCGTCTGGCAATTTCACAGAAACCAATTTTACCTACAGCGCGACAGACAGCCGCGGCGCGATTAGTGGATCCCCGGCTACGGCTTCTCTCCTAGCACTATTACCTCCTAATGACGAGCCACCCGTGGCTAACAACTCTCTTCTGGCTGTGTTGCTGGGAAGAACTGCGAAGATTCCCGGACTGGGAGGAACTGACGCCGACGGGACGGTGGTTTCCTTTACTATCAACACTTTGCCACTAGCCACTGAAGGTACGCTGTTCTTGGGCGATCCCAGCCAGGGGGTGCGGGTCACGGCAGGTCAAACCCTGACGGCGGAGCAAATTACGCAGTTGTTCTTCCAGGCGTCTGACAATTTCATAGGGGCAAATTTCACTTACAGCGCTACAGATAACCTCGGCGCTACCAGTGCGGCAGTCGCCACTGTCTCTCTCATTCCCCTTAAGGAACCGATACCGACGGCGACACCCACGCCGATACCAACACCAACACCCGCGCCGATACCAACACCCGCGCCCGCGCCGGAACCAACACCCACACCACCAACACCCACGCCAACTCCAACATCCGCGCCGGAACCAACACCCACACCGGCACCAACTCCAACATCCGCACCGGAACCAACTCCGGCACCAACTCCAACACTCGCGCCCGCGCCGGAACCAACACCAACACCGGCACCAACACCCACACCCGCAGCGGAACCAGCCCCGACGCCCATACCCGCGCTAACACCAACTCCAACACCAGCGTCGGAACCAACACCCACACCACCAACACCCACACCCGCAGCGGAACCGGCCCCGACGCCCATACCCGCGCCGGAACCAACACCCGCGCCAGCGTCGGAACCAACACCAACACCGGCACCAACACCCACACCCGCAGCGGAACCAGCCCCGACGCCCATACCCGCGCCGGAACCAACACCTGCGCCGGAACCGGAACCAACTGCAACTCCAACTGCAACACCGGAACCAACATCACCAACACCAACACCAACACCACCAACACCCACACCAACACCAACACCAGCCCCAGAACCAACCCCTATATTCAACCTTGTACCCGAACCGGATACCGGTTGCGGTTGCGACCCCTTGCCCTTGCTGCCCCCGATAACATTTATCCAACCCCAGCCTTCGCCAATACTTAACTTCGACTCAAACGCCGCACAACTCATCGACATCCAAAACACCAGCATCGGGACTCCCGGAAACGATTCCTTAACAGGAAACGAAACTAACCAACTGTTTCTCTCCCTCCGTGGCGACGACACAGTGTTAGGTGAAGCAGGCAGCGATATCATCTTCGGCGAACAACAGCGAGATTACATAGCTGCCGGCCTCGACAACGACATCGTTTACGCCGGCAAACAAACCGATGCCGTATTTGGTGGCAAACAAGACGATCGCATTTTTGGCGATCGCAATGGAGACACATTGTACGGCGATCGCGGTATAGACACCATAATCGGCGACAACGGCAACAACATCGACTTGACAGGTAACGACGGCGACCTAATTTTTGGGGGTTCTTCAGGCGATGCCATTGCTAGCAACCAAGGTTCAGACACCGTTTACTCCGGCAAAGCTGGGGACATCGCCTTTGGTGGCAAAGAAGACGACCTGATCTGGGGTGACAAAGGCCCAGATACCCTTTCCGGCGACAACGGAGACGACTCTGTGTTTGGTGGCGTCCTCAACTCCCTCGATAGCGACCCCGACGGCTTCGATTTACTGACAGGAGGCGATGGCAACGACTTACTTAACGGCGAAGAACAAGACGATACCTTGCTGGGTGGCAACGGACGGGATTTGCTGTTTGGAGGCAAAGGGGGCGATCGCATTTTTGGCGAAACTGACTCGGATACTCTTTACGGCAATCTAGGTTCCGACACCATAATCGGCGACTACGGCACTCAACAAGCCAGTACAATTGCCACGGATGAAGCGGACTTAATTTTCGGTAACGACATCGGCGATCTCATCGGCGGTGGCAGCGGTAACGATAGTATTTTTGGCGGCAAAGGTAACGACTTAGTTTATGGTGGCAAAGACAACGACCGGATTTGGGGCGAACTCGGTTCCGACACCATTGTCGGGGATGAGGGGGACGATTCGCTTTATGGCGGCTTGCAAAATCAGTTAGTGTCCGATGTGGATGGCCGCGACTTGCTATTTGGAGGAGATGGCAATGATTTTCAGGGTGGGGGTGAGAGTTCCGATTCTTTGAGTGGGGGTTTTGGTAACGATACCCTTCGTGGAGGCAAGGATGACGATGTAGTACAGGGAGATGCTGGCAACGACTTGATGTACGGCGACTCGGGCAGCGATATTTTGTGCGGCGATGAAGGTAACGATACTATTTTTGGCGATCGCGGGGAAAATCTGCGAGGCGCTGTGGGCTCTAACGGCCAGCAAGACTGCATCAACGGTGGCAGTGGGGATGACCTGTTATACGGCAATGAAGGTCAAGATACTCTCAATGGTGATGATGGTAATGACACTATTTACGGAGGGAAAGATAGCGATATTCTCAATGGGGGTGCAGGGGATGACTGGCTGTTTGGCGATGGGGGAGATGATACTTTGATAGGAGGTATTGGGAACGATCGCTTTGTGTTAAGCGCTAATAGCGGTATGGATACTGTGCTCAATTTTTCCGTAGGAACTGATAAGTTTTTCCTGGCTGGTGGCTTGAGTTTTGAGGCTTTGCAACTTAACTCGATGGCCAATGGCACACTGCTACAAGTTGCGGCGACTGGTCAGGTTTTGGCTCAGGTTTTTGGGGCTGATAATACTATTACCTCTCTGGATTTTCTGACTCTTTCTCCTTAAGATAAAAGCGCTTTAAATTCGCTGAACTTTTCCGATATTTTACCAACTCGGTTTGTTTGACAAACCGGGTATTTTAATATTTAAAAAATTACAAAAATCAAGCTCGTGAATTATTGGATTGTTCGCATTAACGACGAGCATAAAATTGGTTATTAGTAAGTTATTAACTCCTGATGAAAGCCAGAGGACGGAGTTTATGAATACAAAATTTATAACCATTTTTTGATGGAAATAGAGATAAGCTGAGATTCGGCTGATTGAATACCATTAAATTGGTTTTTTATCAGGAATCACGTCCTACTAAAAGTCAGAATAACTACACCATATGTACTCCAAAAGCGAACAATTGTCAACTACTTTTAGGCAGTAAATCTGGCTGCCGTCGGCGTATTTTCGTACATCTTATCTGTTTCTTCTTATAGGTAAATAATTTAGCGCCACGTCTGACTTGGCTAAAAAACGCCTAATTTATAAGGTAAATACAGCGAACTGATACTTGGGGAAGATGTCGATTTAAAAAAAATCGAAGTAAATAGAACTTGTTAGGTATGCGAAGTCGAGAAATTAGCAGTGAGAAATTTCCTATGAGCCCTTAACAATAATATCTACCACTGAAGACTGATAATTAACAAATCAAGGAGCTATGTAACTCATGAAAAATTTATGGTGCAACTACTCTTCACCGATTCACAAATCAAGTTGCGATAGCCGCGACACCGACTGCATAAAAGCTTCTTTGATGGGGGGGCAGTTAGTCAGCGATCGGGTGAGGGATATTTCCTGTTTAACAAAAGCGAGTCTGGCAGTCAATACTCAACATAAAAAACATTTAGTTTGCATCGATCCGAGGGTAGAGAATTATCAGCATCTTGCCAGCGGAGTCAAACCGGGGACAGAGATAATTGTCCTCGATCAAACTCTGGACGGAGTAGAACAAATTACCGAGATTCTAGCTAAACGCAGCTTAATTGCCAGCCTTCAGATTGTTGCTCACGGCAATGAAGCTTCCGTGCAACTGGGGTCAACTGTACTGAAGGATGAAAACTTACCAAAGTACGATCGGCATTTGCAGCAGTGGGGAAATGCTTTCACGGAAAAAGCCGATATTTTATTATTAGCCTGTAGGGTTGGGGCTGGAAAATCAGGGATGGCTTTCGTGCGGAAGCTGAGAGAACTAACAGGTGCAAATATAGCCGCTTCCAACAATTTAATTGGCAGTGCAAAGTTAGGAGGAAACTGGAAATTAAATGTTACAGCAGGACGAGTAAAAACCGCAATAGCATTTGAAACAAAAACGCAGGAAACTTACAGCGCTGTCCTCATTACTTTAGTTGACGAAACTTTTCAAGATGCAAGTCTAATAGGGCCTTGGATATCTGGGGTCAGCGGCACGGCAGACCTTCCAGCTTTAACAGCAGGAACCGGAACGGAGAGTTTTCCGGGTTTGAACATCGACCCGCCCGGCAGCGGGGCTTTGAGATTAACTTCAAGAAGTTTTGACCAATCTACTTTTGCCATCTATAACAGTGCGGTACCAGCCAGCAGTGGCCTTAAAATTGTCTTCGATATATTTGCCTACAACGGCACTGCACGTCCGAATTTATCCAATAATTTGACAGGGGACGGCATAAGTTTCTTTTTAATTGACGGTAGTGTGACGCCAACAAAAGCTGGAGGCTATGGAGGTTCTCTCGGCTACGCCCAAAATATAAACGAAAATCAGGCCGGTTTACTCGGAGGTTATTTAGGAATTGGATTTGATGAATTCGGAAATTTTTCAACTCAGAATGAAGGGCGTATAGGCGGAACTGCGGACGGGTCTAGACCAGATTCGGTAACGCTTCGAGGTAGCCAAGCTACGCAATATCGGTTTTTAACTTCTAACTTTGTGCCGGGGGGAGTAGATAATATTCCCAATCCCGTAAGTCCGCCAATCAACAGCATTACTAGCACTCGCGAACCAGCCAGAAGAAGAGTTCAAGTTATTTTGCAACCTCCCACTTCTTCTGCAACGCCCAACCGTCAACTTACTGTTAGCTTTGATCTCAACAATAATGGTTCGTTTACAGATCCGGGCGAGACTATTATCGACATTGGCAATTTAGAGGGAATAAACGGGCAAATCCCGGCAACATTCAAATTTGGTTTTGCTGGTTCAACGGGAGACGCAACAAATATTCACGACATTCGCACTTTGTCGATCCAAACTATAAACGTGCCGACTACTACAGCAGATGTTGCGACAACGAAAAAAGGCCCGGCTGCAGCGGCACCGGGTAGCAGCATTACTTACACAATTACGACAGTAAATAATGGCCCGAACCCGGCCGAAAACGTGCTGGTTGAAGACCAACTGCCCCGAGGGGCAGTATTTGGCAGTGCCGACGGCAGTGGCACTTTCAACCCGACAACGAGACTGGTCTCCTGGCGTATTCCGAATTTACCTGTTGGGGCCAGCACCACCCGCACCGTAACCGTTACGGCCCCAACTACACTCGGCCCTATTACAAACAGTGTATTCAGCAGCAGCAACACGATCGATCCCGTACCCGCCAACAACAGCGGCAGCAGCCCGGATGCGAGAGTCACCACCACTATCACGAACAATATTGCCGATGTAGTTACGCGCAAAACCGGGCCCGCTACTGCGGCTGCGGGTTCGACAGTCACCTACACAATTACGGCCACTAACAGTGGGCCGAGTCCGGCAACCAATGTGGCGATCGCCGACACCATTGTTCCGGGCTTAACAGGAGTCAGCGTCTCGGAGGGGGGAAGTTACAACGCAACTACAGGTATTGTGACTTGGACGGCGATCGCATCCCTAGCCCGCGCCGCCAGCGCCAACAGAACCGTCAGTTTCGCAGTGCCCGCCACCGGCGGCCCCATCGCCAACACTGCTAGCAGCACCTCAACGAGTCCAGACCCCAATCCTGCCAACAACAACGGCAGCAGCCCTCAAGCGCGAGTTACCACTGCTATCACCCAGAGTGCCGATGTAGTGACGGTCAAAACCGGGCCCGCTACTGCGATCGCCGGATCGACAGTCACTTACACAATTACGGCCACTAACAGTGGGCCGAGTCCGGCAACCAATGTGGCGATCGCCGACACCATTGTTCCGGGCTT